>CAZBKV010000284.1:0-4095 GCA_964492575.1 uncultured Verrucomicrobiota bacterium
CGAATCTCTTCCAGCAGCCCGATCGGATCAACCACCACCCCGTTCCCAATCACACAAATCTTCCCCCGGTGCAAAATCCCCGAAGGGATAAGATGGAGGATAAACTTTCGGTCGCGGACCTGGACCGTATGTCCGGCGTTGTTCCCTCCTTGAGTTCGGACTACGATGTCCGCCTGTTCACTAAGCAAATCGACAATCTTACCTTTTCCTTCGTCACCCCATTGCGTACCGACGAGGATTGTATTTGCCATATGCCGTTCCTCTGTCCGTTGCCATAGTTCTCGATCTTTTCCCGCCTCTACCCCAACTAATTTGTCTTCTAATCCATCGCCGATGATAGAGCTTGTTCGAAAATTAGGAAAGACCGGGAGAGAGTCTTTTCCGATCTTCCACCTCCGGCAAGCGTAGTCCTACTAACGATCGCCTCTTAGCGTAACTTCCGAAAAGCGTGTGGCTACCGTCGTGATAGGGTGGATCTTTCGAGATCACGCCAACACACACCCTCGCGTTTCTTCCGACCCTAGCCGATTTTCGGATAAGCTCAAAGAGATTCCAATCGTTTCCTCTACGCATCTCACTTCGCTGAATCAGGCTGAGACGCAGAACGGGAAGACCCCTACCGGAATTCCAGGGCGCGTATCGCTACAATCGTAATATCATCACTCTGAAAAGCCCCCTGTTGAAATTGCTTTACGGTTTGATGAAGCTGTTGGACCAGTTCTTGACAGGGGCGATGGATATGCCTTTGCACTGTCTCTATCACTCGTTCTCTTCCAAACAGCTCTCCTCCAGGTGACATTGCCTCAATTAAACCGTCTGTATAAAGCAAGATCAGGTCCCCACCTTCGAGCTGGATTTTTTCCCCAGGACGATATTCCGCCCCTCGAAAC
Organism: uncultured Verrucomicrobiota bacterium; assembly: GCA_964492575.1. Lineage (GTDB taxonomy): Bacteria > Verrucomicrobiota > Verrucomicrobiia > Limisphaerales > CAZBKV01 > CAZBKV01. Next base: position 891 of record CAZBKV010000284.1, read on the forward strand.
ATCCCTAAGGAGATCCCCGTCCGTTTCAACATCCGTTTCAAATTCCCCTGAGCATCAAAGATCAAAGCCGGTGGATGGCCCGCATTGGCATACTGAATCGTTCGCTCCCCTGCTGTGAGGACAAGAAGAAAAGCCGTAACAAATTTCTCTGAATCTGCCAAATCATTGACCAACACCTCGTTCACTAAGCTAAAGACCGTGTGGGGGGCCGTATGCCGCATGGCTGTCATTCGGAGGTAAGCCCGGGTTTCAGCCATGATCAGGGCCGCGGCGATGTTATGACCAGTGACATCCGCGACGACAATTCCTACACTCTCCTCTCCCATCGGGAAAAAATCGTAAAAATCCCCTCCGGTTTCGTCTGCCGAGACCGTCATTCCGGCTACTTCAAAACCAGGGATCTCAGGTGGTCTTTTGGGAAAGAGTCCCCGCTGAATCTCTCGCGCTGCCAAGGCTTCCTGCCTCTGACGAGCCAGAGCCCGTGCCAGCTCCCGATGCTGCGTCACATCCCGAATAAAAGCCGCAAAGCAAGGTTCATCCCCCCACTTTAAATCACTGACCGTAACCTCTAACTCCAACCGTCGACCACTTTGATCCCGGCCGATCCATTCAATGAACTGAGGCCGTTGTCGATCCGCCTCCTGAGCCGCCTTCCGAAGTTGTTCCACCGTCCCTTCCACCAACATTCCAAGTGGCTTGCCTTCCACCTCATTAATCCAATATCCAAAGACCTCCCGCACCGCCGGGTTGGCTGCTACAATCCGTCCCTGTTCATTGACGATCAGGATCGGATCCGGAGAGCTTTCCCACAGGGTTTTATACCGACGCCGTGTCTCCTCCAAATGTTGCTCTTGGAGCCGACGTGTGGCCCGAACCTTCGCTTGGAGTAATTCCCGTTGAATCGCCGGAATCAATCGGGATAAGTCGCCCTTCTTAATAAAATCATGGGCACCCAGTCGCATCAACCTGGCGGCACTCTCCTCCGGCATCCCTGACGAGACAATAATAAACGGCCCATCATAATGAAGCTCTTTTACAATCATAAGGGCCTGCTCCGCGTTAAAGTTCGGAAGCTGATTGTCGACTAGCAAAAGGTGCCATGTCTCCTGTTCTAATGCCTGGCGTAATTCAAACGCCGTTTCCACCCGCTTCCAAACCACCCTATACCCCGCCTTTTCCAAGGCCTGGACCAGGATTCGTGAATCCAATTCCGAATCCTCCACAATCAATGTCCGAAGCTGATCCATTCGCACCCTTTTTGACGATTCGGCTGCATTCCTTTCTCTACCACACCTAATCCCTCCCCAAAGCGACGCTTGAACCTAAAAGGCCTTTGCTTTTATGCCAATTGAAATCAAATCCCGGTTTTCTAAAAGTCCCAAATCGGGCCTGTCCGAAGGTTTTCCTCTCCAGTTCCAGCTTTAACCCTATCCCTAAGCTCTAAGAACATAGGTTTATGGCAGGGCTCCCCACAGCCCAGGCCAACGGGTGACCCACGGGTAAACCGTCTGGATCGCAGCCTGGTCAATCTGACGAGCCCACTCGATACATTCTTGAAATGCTACGGCCCGAATCAACGGATCATCCGCCTTCAGCAACCGAACCAATCGCACATACGACTTGGCTCGATAGACCAACCCTGCCACTGCTATCGCCCGACAGCTCTCCGGACAGGATCGATCCTGGGCAAGCCTCTCTAAACGTCGAAGATCCTGTCGCTCCCCTAACTCGGCCAAGGCCACCGTCAATTCCTCACCCCATCGAATCGCAGAGCTCTCTTTCCATTCCTCCTGCGCCATCCACTGGTCCCACGCTCGACGAATGACCTCCACGGCCTTTTTTTCTCGGAGTTTCTCCAACCCTCGTAATGCCAAGACCCCATCCATCCGATCCAGCCGCACATCGGGATGTCGAGTCGAATGCTCTACGACCGACTCCAAAAGATTCGCAAGCTGCCCTTCGTCCTCCCTTCGACGGCTCAGTTCCACAATGGCGGCGATCCGCCGGAGAAGCCTTTCCGTTGCGACGATAGATGATGAGGGAGACCCAGAAACAGAGAAGCTGGATCCAAAAACCCATTTCTTTAACGTGGGGAGACTCTCTCCTTGAGCCCGTTCCAGCCAGATCAGAAACCCTGGCCCAATCCCTTCTTCTTCTTCTCGATTTGAATCTGATGCCGAACCTGTTTGCGCTCGAAAACGGTATGTAATCGTCAGTCCACAAGGGGGGCGTCGAGAACGTCCCAGCGCCAGGGCCAAAGGCAACGGCTCTTCCGTAATCCATACCCTTGATTGATTCGTCTTCAGCCCGAATCTCTCCGGTGCCTGAAGCCAACTTCCATTCAAAAAGACCTGCGGAGGATTCGGAAAAGGCCAAAAATGAGGATCCTGAAGGAGAAGCGAGGCCCCTGCACCCGAACTTCCCGTGATAAGATCCCACCCCTTTGCCTGATCTAACCTTCGGACAACAAGCCGAGCCGTCGCTGCATCAGGCACGACCGGATGAAGCAAAATCAGACACCGTCGCGCTGTGTTCAATAGCTCCGTCCAGGTTACCGGATTAGGAAACAACGCCCGACCAAACACCGTCCGCGATTCTAGATTCAAGAGTTGTTCCAGCCGAAATTCCTCCCACCGGCCTACCCCGTTGCAGAGGGAATCGACGGTTGCCCGCCGAGCCACCACAAGGTATCCATCACGGGTCCGATGAAGCGGGACAAAGAATCCATCCGCTCCTCGACCGATCAAGCGGACCAGTTGACGTGGTGTTTCCCAACCATCCACCGGATTGGGCCCAGGGCAAACCAAGATCGGGCCTCGGGCCCGAAGAAGGGCCACTCTCCGTTCACGTACCTGAAACAGATCTGGAGGTTCTGGCTCTAGCTCTGGTGCCTTCGTCCGAATCCACTGAAGCCGGGTTTCTCCCATTCCCGGCCATGTAGTGATAGAAACAGACCGAACAGCTTTTCGAACACAACCTGCTGAACCGATCCCGAAAACTATCCCCAGGAGGAAAACGATCGATCCTCCCCATCCTAAAATTTTCCCCCACAACCTGCCTGCCTCTTTGAGGGAAGACTCTCCCTGCTCTGTCCATCCGATTCCCGGCATGGGGTTTTTCCTTCCCTTATCCCGTTTTTCTGATCCGGTAGGGCCTATCAGGAAAAATACCAACAACGCGGCATTATGGCCCTGCTGGGGTGCGG
>CAZBKV010000285.1:0-1537 GCA_964492575.1 uncultured Verrucomicrobiota bacterium
ACGCCTCCAGCAAAACCTTCACTTGCTCTGCATCCAACCGGGTCACCAGAACACATCCATCCTGCGCATAAACCCGGCGGGCAATCTCCACAATCTGCTCCGGGGTCTTTCCCGAACCATAAATCACCTCCGGAAACCCCTGACGCATCGACCGATGAAGATCCACCTGCGCGAACCCCAAATCTTCCACAGGGGGGCGTTGCAATCGCGACAAAGCCTCCTCCGGGGACAACTCTCCCGCTGCTACCTGCTGCAACAGACTGAGCAATTCTCTTCGTGTCATGCCAGGGCCACACTCTACCGTATGACCCACAGCTGGCAATCCTTTCCGAGATCTTCCTCAGAGGTAGGCTTTTCTGCGGGTTCTTTTCTTAGCTAGGCTTCGGTTTAGGAGCCGTCACCAGACAGACCGTTCCTTTTTCCCCTTCCATCCGGAATCTCCCCACCACCGCCGGCATCAATGCAAATTGGCCCGGCTGCAAGGTTGCTGCCCCCTCGCCCGCTTCTACCTGTGCCGTTCCTTCCACCACCGCTACAATCCACGGCCGTTCTGTATCCCCCAGCTCCAACCCGCTCTTCTCATCCACCCGATATTCCCAAACCTCAAACAACGGATTCTCCGGCACCAACGGCCTTCGCCGCACCGGCCCTACCTTCACAAACTCCGTCCGCACCAAGTCCGGCTCATAATCCGAAAAATCGATCGACTCCATCGCCTCGGCAATGTGCAACGGCCGAGGTTTGCCATCCGGACCAACCCGATTCCAGTCAAACACCCGGTACGTCGTGTCCGAATTTTGCTGAATCTCAAACAACACCAACCCGGCCCCAATCGCATGAATCCGCCCGGCCGGCAGAAACATCGCATCCCCCTTCTGCACCGGTACCCGATGGACACACTCTGCCGCCGTTCCATCCCGCAGCTTCCGTTCGAACTCCTCCCGGGTCACCCCACGCCTCAAGCCCACCAACAGATGCGCTCCCAGTTCCGCCGCTGCGACGTACCACATCTCCGTCTTCGGTTCACCCCCCAACCGCCTTGCTACCGACTCCGGAGGATGAACCTGAAGGGAAAGGATATCCTGAGCATCCAGAATCTTAATCAATAAAGGGAACTTTCCCCCGGCATCCCAGGCTGCCCCTAACAGTTCTTCTCGGTGGTTTTCCATCAATTCCCGCAACGTGCGTCCTGCCAGCGGACCATTCGTGATCACACTGACCCCTTCCGGCCGATCGGTCACTTCCCACGACTCCCCGATCGGTACCTCCGGCGGCAGTCTCTTCCCATAAAGCTGCTCCAGCCGTCGTCCTCCCCAAATCCGTTCCTTAAACACCGGTTCAAACCTCAAAGGATACCAGCCCATCGTTCCTTCTCCTTTCCCTTCGCTTTCCACTCCCTTCATGCCGCAGAAGAAGTACTTGAAGCGTCTTCTGCCTTCTTCTCTTTTTCCAGGGCCTCCGGCCTGGTCTCCGAAGCCTCTTCTGCCTCTGGAACCTCTCCTCCTTCCCGGAAATGTCCAAACGCTCGATACTTCTG
>CAZBKV010000285.1:1547-4093 GCA_964492575.1 uncultured Verrucomicrobiota bacterium
TTCCTCCACCGACCAGGCCGACACTTCCTCCAAATGCCGCAACAGCGCCGCCTTCAAATTCTCCGCCGCCTCCCGATGATTCAAATGCGCTCCACCCAGCGGTTCCGGAATGACCTCATCCACCAACCCCAGCCGATACAACTCCTGTGCCGTGATCTTTAAGGCTTCGGCTGCCTGCGGTGCCGCCGCTCGATCTTTCCATAATATTGCGGCGCATCCCTCCGGACTGATGACCGAATAATAGGCATTCTCCAAAATCAACACCCGGTCCGCCACACCAATGCCTAACGCACCGCCCGATCCCCCTTCCCCGATCACCGCAGCAATAATCGGTACCTCCAGCTTGATCATCTCCCGAAGGTTTACCGCAATCGACTCTGCAATGTGCCGTTCTTCGGCCCCCACTCCCGGATACGCCCCAGCCGTGTCAATCAGCGTAATGATCGGCAACCCAAACTTGTCCGCCAACCGCATCAACCGTAACGCCTTCCGATAGCCTTCCGGATGGGCACAACCAAAGTGCCGCCGTATGTTTTCCTTCGTGTCCCGTCCTTTCTGCGTTCCAATGACCATCACCCGGTGATCCCCCAGCCGGGCCGTTCCCCCGACCATCGCCGCATCGTCGGAAAAAAGCCGATCCCCATGCAGCTCCTCAAAGTCCCGGAACGCCAGCTGAATGTAATCCAGCGTGTACGGTCGCTGCGGATGCCGGGCTAATTGAACCCGTTGCCATGGAGTCAAATTCTCATAGACCAACTTCCGCGTCTGCTTAATCTTCTCCTCCATCCGAGCAATCTCCTCTGCCAAATTTTCCACCATCCCATGCTGGGCAGCCTGCTCCCGTAGCTCCCGCAACTTCGCTTCCAACTCATCAATCGGTTTTTCAAAATCTAAATAATACCGCGCCATGTTTTTCTCTTCCCTCCCTCAATTTTCCTATTTTCACTCTCTGCTGGAAAACCGACCAGACAAAATCCTCCCTTCCACACTCCTACGAGCGTAGCGTACCACTAGGAGGCTTAGATCCGGTTCGCTTCCGGCGCAGCTTCTCTCTCCCTCTAACCGGAAGCCTGCTCGGTGAGGAACGCTTCAATCCTTTCCCGTGTAGGAGCCGAGGGTTGAGCCCCTAACTTCGTCACAGACAACGCGGCGGCCGCATTCGCAAACCGCACCGCTTCTAACAATGGCCGTCCCTCGGCCAACGCCACCGCCAAGACCCCATTAAACACATCCCCGGCGGCCGTCGTATCCACCGCCTTTACCGGAAAACTCGGGACGCGCTGCTGAATTTCCCTTGTCACAACCATCGCCCCTTGCTCTCCAAGCGTCAAAATGGCGACCGCTACCCCTCGATCCAAAAGCCGTTTTCCCGCCTCGATGGCCTGAGTTTCCCTGTCCACTCGAACGCCGGTCAACTGCTCGGCCTCGGTCTCATTAGGTGTAATCATCCAAACCTGCTGCAACAGCGTATCCGGTAAGGTCCTGGCCGGAGCAGGATTCAGAATGACCCGCACACGGTGCCTTGCCGCCAGCTCCGCCGCCGCCTGAACGGTCTCCAGAGGAATCTCCAACTGCATAAGGACAACGTCCGCTTCCGCAATCACCGATTCCGCCCGCTGCACATCCTCCGGGCTCAGTCGAGCATTGGCCCCCGGCGCCACACCAATGCTGTTCTCCCCACTCTGCGCCACAAAGATCAATGCAACCCCCGACGGTGCCTCCGGGTCCTGCACCACAAAATCCACCCGAATCCCATCCTTCCGGAACCCCGCCAACGCCTGCTCTCCAAACAGATCCTGGCCCACCCGCGCAAGAAACGTCACATGCCCCCCTGCACGAGCCGCTGCCACCGCCTGATTCGCTCCTTTCCCCCCGGCCGCCATCGAAAAAGCCCCTCCCAACACCGTCTCCCCAGGCCGAGGAATCCGTTCCAATTGCAAAATCATATCCGTATTCGAACTTCCAATTACAACCACCTTCGCTTCGGCCATACTGTGTTCCTCCTTCCCCAGTGCCTTTTTATCCTGTGCTTGCTCTCGACTCTTTTACAGTTTGGACGCCACCAGGATGCCTAACCCTGCTAAATAAAAGAAAAACATCGCAGCCAGCAGCCGATTCGTCCCTGGCGGAGCATTCCGAAACTCCTTCCAAATAAACACACCCCAAAACGCAGCCACCATCGTCGCCCCTTGCCCTAATCCATACGACAACGCAGGCCCCGCTACCCCCGAAGCAATGATATTAAACGACATCCCAAGATTCCAAATCACCCCGCCTAAAATCCCAATCAAATGCAACCGCAGATTCCCCTTCGTAAAATAATCCCCAAACCGAACCGGTTCCCCTGAAAACGGCTTCACCATCACAATCGTATTCCAGACAAAGTTGGATAAAAACAATCCCAACGAAAAGAACACCACAGCCGTGTACGGAGTCAGTTTTCCCGGTTCAGGGGAAAGGAAATCCTTTGCCATCGCCGCCACCACAAACCGATAGAAAAATCCCATCAACACCCCAGCCGCCACCGACAACACAATCCCTAACAC
>CAZBKV010000286.1:0-4090 GCA_964492575.1 uncultured Verrucomicrobiota bacterium
GTGGTGCGATAGCCACTTACATGGTCAAAGCCGTTTTGGGGATCGTCTTCGATGACGAAGATGGCCATATCTTTCCAGAATTTGCTGTGGCTGAGGGCCTGGACGATTTGGCCAAGGGCCAGGTCATTATCGGCGACGTAAGCGGCTGGGGTGGGACGGCCGGGTCGGGTACCGCTGGTATGATCGTTGGGGAGGCAGATCAACACCAGTTGCGGCATTTTTCCTTCTTTTTCCCAGCGTTGGATTTGGTTGGTGATGTAACGAGCTCGCCACACATCCGGTACAGCCATGTTCCAACCGACGTAGTTGGTCGGGGTAAAGGGACGGATTGTTTCAATAGCAGGTATACTGCCGAAGATGACTTTCCCGGCTCCGGTAAGGAATTCTTCCCAACAATCTTTCCAGTCGGGGGTTCCGGGACGATTCGGGTCGGCCCATCGACAGTTCGGCATTGTGAATTCACCGAAATTCCAGATGGAGATGTGATGAGCCAGGGCGTTGTCCCAGATGAATCCGCTGGGGGCGTAGGCTAGCGCGTCTTTTTCATCTATGCCCATTCCGTCTGGGTAACTCCGTGGGAAACCGCAGAAGGAACGCTCCATGTAATCTGTGGCAAAGGCGGTGGTGGACCATTGATGACCGTCGGCACTGAGGATGCCGCAACAGTAGGTGTTGTCCAGCAAGACGAATTCACGCGCTAATTTGTGATGATTAGGGGTAATTCTTTCCCCAAAGACACATAAACGAGGATCACCATTTCCTTCGGGCATATCCCCGAAGTTTTGGTCGTAGGTATGATTTTCTTTGATGATATAGACGACATGATGGATGGTGCTGGGTTCGCCGATGCGTTCCGGAACGGGGCGAGGGGGTTGATTGGGGCGAGGTGGGAGAAAGGCTTCGGCGATGCGTTTTTGCTGGTAGTCTCGGTAGACGGCGACGGTCCATTTTTTCAGTTGTTCTGGGGTTGGATCGGGAACCAGGGAAAGGGATCCAGTGTATTGGTGGGAGTTGAACCCTTTGGCTCCTCCATAGACGCTACGGCCTTTCCGGGGGAGTCCCTTGATATTGGCGACACAAATTTGATGCCGTACAGGGTCATAGACTACCGCGCCAGGGAACCAACCGACGGGGATGAGGCCAAGGAGTTTGGATTTTCCTCGTTCGCCGGGGTCGTCGGGGGGTTCAAATTCTACCACCGCGACTGCATTTTGGGTTCCGTTGGCGACGAAGAGTCGTTCCCCGTCCGGGGAGAAACAGAGGGCATTGGGTGAGGCTCCGAAAAGGTCGGCGGGACTGGCTTTCACCCAGATGGCCTCTACGACTTCGTCTTTCTTTGTATCAATTACAGAGACCGTATCTGAGGCTGCATTGGCACAGACTACGTATCGACCGTCCGGCGAGACGGCCAAGGCGCTGGGATGTAATCCCACGCGAATCTCTTTATATGGTTTGCGTCCACGGGAATTGAGGTCGATGATGCTGATGGTGCCTTCGCAAGCGATATGACGATAGGGATCGACTTTGACGAGAGTCCCTCGGCCGGCAGGACCTACGACGTCGCCCGGCTGGGGTCGACCGCCGCCCCAGTTGCTGACATAGAGCTTATGGCCGACCTGGACGACATCGAACGGAGCCACGCCTACTTCAAACATCCGGCAGACCCCGCCCCGTTGTAGATCAATCACGATCAAACGGTTGCTGAGGTTCCCACATACATAGAGATAGTGCCCGTCCGGGGAGACCGCCAATCCGGCCGGGATCTCTTCTTTCCGACGCGGGGCATTGGCAGGCGGGAGATGCAAGGAGTGGGAAGGCCAGACTCGGCCGTCTTCTCCCACTCCGAAAACTTTGATGCTTCCTTGGACGTTGCTGAGGAAGATCCATTTTCCGTCCGGGGAAAAGATCAAACCGGTGTAGCTGAGTTGGCCGTGGCGATCGGGATGGAGGATTTGTTCGGAAGGTGGCTGAGGGTTGGGTTCTTGATCGTCCTCGCTGGGGAAGGGGACGCGCTGAAGGATCTTCCCGGTTCGAGGCTCGATGACGACTAATTGCGCTGTTTTGCCAGAGGTTACCAAGATGCGATGGTCAGGGGAGAGGGCGAGGGCCTGAGGCCGCATGCCGGGCAGTTCGATCCACCGGCCGGTCGGGGTTAGCACTTGATTGACTGGTAATACTATGCGTCGGTCACGTTGGTATCCGACCGTCTCGGTATTGGATGCATGGCCCAAGAAAATAGAGGATCCTCCGAGCACAAAAGAGGTTATAATAACTAAAGATAGAGATCCTTTCTTACGCATATCAGTTTTCTAGGCTGAGTGAAGATGGTCGCGGCGGTCAAGCGTTTTGGCAGAAAAAGATAGAGAGAACGGATCCCTCTGAAAAGGGTCTACCGGATCACCAAAACCGCATAGGAATAGCGTTGGGTTTGCTCATAGAAGCGGTCTTGGAGAAAGGAGAGGAGCTGGGCAGCGACGGCGCGGCAGGTCGGGCACCAACGTTTCCGACTGGCAAGACGCTTGACACAAGAGCGAAGGCCGCGGATTTCCAACACGGCCGGATCGTTCTGCAGACGTTGGTCAAGCTCCCGACGAAGCCGTTCGTAAAAGTGAAGTTCGCTGGTCCATTCCTGTTGTTGGGAAATCTGGGTCAAATCCAGCGTTTGTCGGGGAATCGAGGGGGTTAGGGAAGTTTGGGGTTTTCCCTGGCTCTTTGACGGTTGAGGGGAAGAAACCTTGGATTCGGAGTAAGTCGAATCCACAATAACCTGATAGCCGAACCCCCGAAGAATCTGGGCTAAGGCATCGAGGAACTCGTCCAGCGTGACGATCTCCCGCCCTTGTTCCTCACGGAAGTAATGAACCAGTGTCCAACTGATTTGTTCCCGAACATGGTCCGGAATCAATGCTTTGGAAGAACCGAGCAGTTCGCAAACTACTGCATCGGCAGGACACGGAATCAGTCCTTCGTTTGTTTTAAAAACCAGGAAGTCGGTACGTAGCCGTATCATAAGGGATCTCCAGTCGTTTGATGGCTTGAATAAACTCGTCCACTTCTTCGAACCGCCGATAGACCGAAGCAAATCGGACGTACGCCACCGGGTCTAATAACCGCAGCTCCCGCATGACCCGTTCCCCGATTTCCCGGTATGGGACTTCGCTTTCAAATTCATCGTGGAGCTCCATTTCGATGCGGTCGACGACCTCGTCGATCTGACGGGGGCTGATTGGACGTTTTTCACAGGCGCGAAGAATGCCGTTGCGGAGTTTCTCCCTTTGGAACGGTTCCCGACGGCCATCGCGTTTGATCACTAGAAGGGGATGGCGTTCGATGGTTTCGTAGGTCGTAAAGCGATGATGACAACGGAGGCATTCTCGGCGCCGACGGATGGCGTTTCCATCGCGGGCGATTCGCGAATCAATGACTCGATCTTCCATACAACCGCATTTGGGGCATCGCATCGTGGGCCGACTCCTTTTTGTTTTTCTGTTTTCAACGCTAAAGACCAAAAACTTCCAATCAGAACTACCCACAACATCTTGTGGGTGTCAACGTCAGAATGCACAAATTAAAGGGGGAAGTCCAGTCCTCCTTCTTTCCCACCTCTTTGGAAGCATAGCCTAAGGCCCTACGAGCGTGGATTTGATCTCTCTGCCACGCTCTCACAAAAGCGTAGCTCGATCGGGTTTCGTCGGCTTATAGGGCCGCTAAAGCGTGTGGAACTTGCCTCGTAAAGGCGGCGTCGCTTTCGGCCACGAATCCAAAACCCTTCTCTTCCCAGTTCTTCCAGATACGGCTTCGGATTTTAGGGGAAGGGTTTTTCCCCTCTTTGAGGGATGCGCTTGAGACTCAGTCCATATGGTCAATAATATTCTGACCGAACTCGGAGCATTTGATCTGCGTGGCCCCCTCCATCAATCGGGCGAAGTCATAAGTCACCCGTTTACTTCTAATGGCTCCTTGAAGGCCTTTGAGGATGAGGTCGGCTGCTTCATGCCATCCCATGTACCGGAGCATCATCTCGCCACTTAAGATGACGCTGCCGGGGTTGACCATATCTTTGCCGGCATATTTGGGGGCCGTGCCGTGG
>CAZBKV010000287.1:0-1266 GCA_964492575.1 uncultured Verrucomicrobiota bacterium
CCTGGATATCCGGCGCGATTGATCCTCCGGACCAACGCCCAAATGCCTTCCCTGACCGGAGATTGGTATGTCGCGGTGGTGCCGCAAACCAATACGACGGTCCACTTCACGATCGAAGCTCGTCATGTGCCCACCCAGCCTGTCATCCATGACCTTCAGCCCGATGTGCCGATCCTCAGTACCCTAGGAGCCGACACGTTCGGCGCGCCGTTAGGATTGGATTACTACCGTATTAGCCTCCCGAACGACGCCGTGCAGGCGACAATCATGGTCCTGCCTCTGACCGGGAATGTCGATGTCTACCTCAACCGTGGGCTACCTCTGCCTGACCCCACCCGATTTGACTACCAAGGGGTGAACCTCGGTCTGACTCCGGAGGTGCTCATCCTGGACACGAACTCCTTCCCCGTACCGATCCAGGGTGGGGATTGGTATGTCGCCGTGCGGAACATGGAGGTGGTTTCGACAACGTATCAGATCTCCCTGACGGTCCAGCGTGGTCAGCCACCGAACCAAATCGTTCTCGATAAGAATATCATCTTCCAGAACGGGGCTCTGGTCTTACACTGGACGGCTCCGCCGGGATTGGTCTTCCGGGTCGAATATGCGACTGAGATCCCGACCGACGGTCCGATCCAATGGAAACCGTTGCCAGGAACGATTACCTCCACTACCGGTCAATACGAATTCCAGGATGACGGTTCCCAAAGCGGTGGCTTTGGAAAGATGAAGATCTACCGGGTGGTCCTTGTCCATTGAGAGAAAGGCAGGCCGAGAGAGGACCCCCCAAAGAAACCATGGAAAAATCCCCACAAAACGTTGACAAGTAGGAAAACCTGTTCATAGATTTTGCTACCTAACCGAACGAGGAATCCGAAACGGGTTCCTCGAGAATCCAGAGAGAAAAAGGAAGGGGTGAAACGGTGACGGAAATTGAAGTCAAATTAAAGAAAGGAGAATCGATCGATCGGGCCTTACGGCGGCTAAAGAAGAAGCTGGACCGCGAAGGAGTGCTTCGCGACGTCCGCAATCACCGGTATTATGAAAAGCCGAGTGAACGGCGACGTCGCAAGATGAAGATTGCACGGTTTAACGCACTGTTAGCCGCAAAGTTCGCCGAGGAGATGTAACAGGGGGGTAGGAAATGGACAGGCCGAGCATGGTGGGAGGAGAAAAAACCCCTGCTCGGCCTTTGTTTGTGTTTTTCGTTTATGTATGCTCTTTCGACATGCTGGAATGCCCGTCGCCATACTGACGGGCGTCAAA
>CAZBKV010000287.1:1276-4080 GCA_964492575.1 uncultured Verrucomicrobiota bacterium
GAACTGGGATTCGAATACGCGGAGCTGAGCCATAACACCCGGTTAAGTCTGGTTCCAGGAATCCTGGAAGCCGTTGATGCCGGAGAAATCCAAATCTGTAGCGTCCACAATTTCTGTCCCCTCCCGGTAGGGGTCATGCATTCAGCCCCCAACCTGTTTAAGTTTACTTCTCTGGACCCACGAGAACGGCAGCAGGCCTGGCGCTACACCATCCAAACCCTCGACTTTGCTCAACGGGTCGGCGCTTCGGTGGTCGTCCTCCACCTAGGCCGAATCGAGATGAAACCCTACACCGACCGAATGATCGAAATGGTCGAAGCCGGACTTCGGGACACCCCCAAATACCAAAAACTATGCTACGAAATGGAAGAGACCCGTCTGACTCGAAAAGACCGGCAGGAAGCCCTTGCCCTAGAGATGCTTCATAACTTGGAACAGGAAGCCGCTCAGCGTGGACTGATCCTTGGGATCGAAAACCGAGAACATGTCGAAGAAATCCCATTTGAATCGGATTTACCCTTCCTTTTCCTGGACTTTCCGGGAGAAACAATCCGTTACTGGCATGATACTGGTCATGCCCAGATCAAAGCCAACCTAGGGCTGATCGACCATGTGCTCCACCTGGAATCCATGATGGATCATCTGGTCGGATTCCATGTCCATGATGTGATCTTCCCGGCTCGAGATCATCAACCCCCAGGAACCGGGGACATCGATTTTGCGGCCCTAAAACCGTTCCTCAAACCCGAGATGCCCAAAGTATTGGAACTGCACCCACAAGTAAGCTCAGAAGATGTAGTCCGGGGGCTTGAGTATCTTCGATCTGTGTGGGGCGACGAATAGAGCAAAAACATCTTCACAGGTGGGGGCCGGTGCTTCGCCTGGCCTTATGCGTTGGTTTGCTCCTGTTTGTCTTTCAAGGAATCTTCTTTCAAGAAGCCCGTCGCCTCACCCGTACCCAGGGAATTCAATGGGAGCAACTTTCCGTCAAAACCCGTCTGCAAATCGCCTGGACCGCCGGTCCCAAGGCCCTTTGGCACACAATCCTTCAACTCCATCCAACCGAAGGCATCCTCTCGGTAGCCTGCGTAGGGATTGCCATCTTTTTAGGAGCCCGACGATGGCAAAAACTCCTTCACACTCAGGGACTCCACCTCCCCTGGTCCCGTGTGGTCGAGATCAGTCTAGTAGCCCAATTTTTTAATTCTTTCCTCCTGGGAACCGCCGGAGGCGACCTCATGAAAGCTTACTATACCGCCCGAGAGACCCATCATCTGAAAACCGAGTCCGTCACCACCGTTGTCGTCGATCGACTCCTCGGCCTCACTACCATGCTCCTTACCGCAACCATTATGATCCTTCCCAACCTAGCAGTCCTCACCACCCATAAACGTTGGCCCTTCCTCTTGGCCATTTTACTCGGCATGACCGGCGGCGCCCTCGCAATATTGTACCTCAGTTTCTTCGGAGGCGTTTCCCAACTCTTTCCCGCCTTACGCCCCTGGCTCTCCCAAAACACCCTCGGACGAACCTTCCTCCGTTCCATTGACGCCGCTCGCGTCTACGGAAAATCCCTCCCTACCCTACTCCAGGCCATTCTCTTCTCCTTTGGCGTAACCCTAGCCTGCACGGCCCAAATCGCTTTGCTGGCCCGAGGATTGGATGCACCCGTCTCGTTTGCAGCCCTCCTTTGGATCGTCCCTACCGTCATCTGCATCTCGGCATTGCCGATTACCCCAAGCGGCCTCGGCGTGCGGGAAAATCTCTACGTCTGGCTTCTCAGTGCTCCGCCTCTTGCCATGCCGGCTACCAAAGCCTTGTCGCTCTCCCTTCTGGCCCTAGCCGGCAGCGTGTTCTGGAGCAGCATCGGAGGACTTGTCTACGTCGGCTTCCGGCGGCAACATCGTCTCAAAGAACTGTTGCAGGAAGCCGAAGAACCATCCGAAGAAATCGAAGCCGCATGAGTCCATCCCAACAGAATCAACCTCAATTCCCTTCCAAAAAGGAGGCCGCTCTCTTCGTCGTCCGACGTCTTCAAGAGGCCGGATTTCCCGCTTACTGGGTGGGAGGATGCGTCCGGGATATGCTTATGGGTCGAGAACCCCAAGATTATGACGTGGCCACCGCTGCCGTTCCGGACCAGGTCCAACACCTCTTCCCCAAAACCGTCGAAGTCGGCAAAAGCTTCGGCGTGATCCGCGTCGTCTTCCCTCCCCACGAAATCGAAGTCAGCACATTCCGAGCCGAAGAGGAATACACCGACGGCCGTCACCCCAGCCGACTCCGTTACACCACCAATCCACAGGAAGATGCCCAGCGACGGGATTTTACAGTCAACGGACTCTTTTACGACCCGATCACCGGTCAACTCTACGACTGGGTCAACGGCCAGGCCGACCTCCGCCAACGTCGGATCCGAACCATCGGCAATCCCTATGACCGATTCAACGAAGATTACCTTCGGATTCTTCGGGCCGTTCGGTTTGCCGCCCAACTGGACTTTCAAATCGAACCCCAAACCTGGCAAGCCATCCAAACCCTCCACGCCAAAATCCTCCAAATCAGTTGGGAACGCATTCGAGATGAACTCCGCAAGCTCTTCACCGCACCCCATGCCGCCCGTGGGCTGGATCTCCTTCGCGATTCCGGGCTCCTAAACGATCTCCTCCCCGAAATCGCCGCCTTCATCGGCTGCCCCCAACCCCCAAACTATCATCCCGAAGGCGATCTTTATGCCCATGTCCACCTCATGCTCCAACACCTCCCCCAAGGTCACGATCCTCTCCTCCCCTGGACGGTATTGC
>CAZBKV010000288.1:0-2331 GCA_964492575.1 uncultured Verrucomicrobiota bacterium
AATATGGACTATGAAGGATGGGTTTTATTAGAAGCCGGCTCTATGCCGCCTCCGAAGGATCGGGTGGCAGCTCTGAAGAAACAACGTCGCCTTTTCGAACAGCTTCGTCGCCGTGCCCAGGCCGTGCTGGGATAGAGATTGAGATATTTTAATTTCTGATTCATTGTCAGACCTATGCGAGATCCAAATCGATGGAAACGGTGGTTGGACCTGACGCTTTACCTTTTGTTGGTCGGTCTTTGTGTTACGGGGGCCATCATGAAATGGAAACTCCCACCCGGTTCTCGCGGAGGGCACGGTCTTTCTCTATGGGGTTGGGACCGCCATCAGTGGGGTGAGTTGCATTTTATTCTTGCGCTCATTCTGGTAGGTCTTCTTGTCCTCCATCTCTTTCTGAACTGGCGCTGGATTTGCATGGTAGCCTGTCGGGGGCGTACTGTATGGGCATGGATAGTAATCCTCTTAGGAATTCTCTTTGTCGGAGGGGTTTTTCTCTTACCCGTAGAACAATCACCAAGGGGTACGGGAGAGGGTCGTGGGGGCCCCTGGTGGCATGAATCAGAACCCTCTCTCTTACCCCAACAAGGCCCAGAGGAAGGTCAGCAGCAAAGAGAAAAAGAGTCGAATCATTCCCCTCGCCGCCGGGGATGGCAACGCCGCTCTGCAGAGGAAGTTTCCTCTCCCACACAAATGGATTACAGTTCTTCGGGGGCAAAGGAGAATGATCGCTCGGGTGACACTCGATATCGCGCTGGGAAAAGACTTCGACTACGTGGTTCCCCCGGAGTGGGAACCAATGATTGAGGTCGGTAGTCGCGTGAAAGTGCCGTTTGGTTCCCGGACCCTACTTGGCTATGTTACCGCCTTACTTCCTTCTACCGACCATCCGAACCCTAAACCGATCTTGAAAGTCCTGGGGAGTCGAAGTCTGATCACTCCAAAAATCCTGGAACTGGCTCGTTGGATTGCTTCGTACTACTGCTGCCCGATCGAATTAGCCCTTAAGACGGTCCTACCGGTCAGTGTCCGAAGAGAGAAGGCGGATTGGCAACGGCGACTTGTCGTCCATTGGGTTCCCTATGAGGGGGATCTTCCCAAGCTGACGGCCCGACAGAAAGAGGTTTACCACATCATCGAAGAACATCGCACCCTCCCCTTGCAGCGCCTCCTGGAGCTTGCCGGCTGTAAGGCCGACCTCGTCCGCCGCCTGGAAGCCAAAGGCCTGGTCCGCATCCAGAGCCAAATCCAGGAACGAGATCCTTTTGCGCACGAAAAAGTCGTGCCTACAACCCCGTTAGAACTGAATCCCGACCAACAAAAGGCCAAAGAAGCGATTTGTAAAGCCATTGATACGGTGGAGCCTGGACCGCTCGATTCCCCTGGCCCGGTCTTTCTTCTTCACGGTGTGACCGGAAGCGGAAAGACCGAAGTCTATCTTCAAGTCATTGCCTACGCCTTGAAACAGGGCAAAGGGGCCATTGTGTTGGTACCGGAGATCTCCCTTACTCCTCAGACAATCGAGCGGTTCCGCGCCCGCTTCTGCCACGGTCCTCATCCGACCGAAATTGCCGTACTTCATTCCCATCTGTCCCATGGAGAACGTCATGATCAATGGCATCGGATCCGGGCCGGCTATGCTCGAATTGTGATTGGGCCTCGGTCGGCTGTGTTTGCTCCGGTGGAAAACCTGGGACTCATCATCGTCGATGAGGAACATGAGCCGTCTTACAAGCAAACCGAGGCTCCGCGATACCATGCCCGTGATGTAGCGATTGTGCGAGCCCGGCAGGAAGGAGCCGTGGTTGTCCTTGGTTCGGCCACTCCTTCGATTGAATCCTACTACAATGCCCAACGAGGGAAGTTTCAGCTTCTGTCCCTTCCCAAACGGATCGATAATCGCAAGATGCCCCATGTCAAAGTCGTCGATATGCGCCTGGAGTACCGGGCAGAGCAACGAACGATCTTTTCTCAAATCCTCCGGGAAGCCATCCAACGGCGGCTGGAACAACAAGAACAAATCATTCTCTTCCTCAACCGTCGAGGTTATGCCCCATACGTCCAATGTCCCCGTTGCGGGCAGGTGGTTCAATGCCCTCACTGTTCGGTCAGCCTTACCTATCATCGGACCAAAGACCTACTTTGTTGTCATTTTTGTGGGTATACCCAGCCTCCGCCCAAACGCTGTCCAAACCCGGAATGTCGAAGCCCTACGATCTTATACGCGGGCATTGGCACGCAACGGGTGGAGCTGATTCTCCAGCGGATGTTTCCGAAAGCCCGGATCCAACGAATGGACTCTGACGTCCTTCAACGCAAAGAGGAGTATCGCCA
>CAZBKV010000288.1:2341-4076 GCA_964492575.1 uncultured Verrucomicrobiota bacterium
TGGTGGGCATTATCAATGCGGACCTCGGTCTTCATCGACCGGACTTCCGAGCAGCAGAACGGACCTTTCAACTATTGACCCAGGTTTCCGGGCGGGCCGGTCGGGGTGATGTAGAAGGCGAAGTAATTATCCAATCCTTTGTCCCCTCTCACCCAGCCATCCAATTCGCCCGGCGCCATGATTATGCAGCCTTCTACCAGGAGGAGATTGAGTTCCGACATCAGCTCGGATATCCCCCGTTTCGACGGATCGCTTTGCTTACGCTGGAAGGATTTGGGGAAGAGAAGGTGCGGTACGTGCTGGGGGAACTGCGGAAGTTTTTAGAAGAACGAATTAAGGGGATTTCGGATTTAAGTTTTTCGGGGCCGGCTCCGGCTCCATTGGCACGGCTCCGCGATCGCTATCGATATCAATTGATCCTCCGAACCCGAAAAATGACCGCCCTAACTTCACAGCTTGCCCCCCTGGTGAAAAAATTCAATCTTCCAAAGGACCTCCGCTTAACCATCGACGTAGATCCTACTGAGATGGTTTAAGTCTCCACACAAATAAGAAAACAATTCCCTAAAGCTTGTCCGAAAAAGGGCCTCCGGCCATTTTTCTTATCTCGGCGCGCTGAGGACAGCGCGCCCTACCTATGACCTATCGAACCCTACTGGAAAGGCTTGTCCTCAAGCCGCCGCAAGAGATTCCTTTTTATCCCCTAACCCATTGCGGTTATGCCATCGTTCCGACGTTTTTCTCTTCTCGAAGGTTCTCCCATTCCAACTACCTTGCCGATTTTTCGGATGAGCTTTACTTTGCGAAAGATTACTCTGGGTAAAGAAGGTAAATCCGCCGTTTTTTTCGAAATCGCTCCAACTCCGGTTCCCATTGTTGAAGGAGTCTTTCCGTCGACCAGCCCTGGGCCAGGGCCTTTCGAACCTGATCGGTTCCTACTAATTTATCAAAGAAGGCAAAGGAGACACCGCGTTCCCGAGCCTGGGCGTATAGATCTTTGTGCCCCACCACTCGGGCTGCATCGAGGATGTAGAAATTCAAAGGAAACAACGGGGCACGGGCCGGATCTGTAAACCGAAAGCGGATTCCATGAACTTTTTTGCCTGCATACGCCCCTCGCGAAGGGATCAACGTAATCGGATCAAATGCAATCCCAGGTAGGTGCTTGGAAAGAAACCATTGCTGCAGCTTTTGCGAATCCAACCAGGGTGCCGCCATGCATTCATAAGGATAAGGGGTTCCAAACCCGACGCTGATCCCTCCGATATGTGCAGCCAATGCGGTGGCTGTCAGATAAAAGGGTTTCTCGGGGGTGGTCATGAGCGGGGAAGGCGGAATCCAACGCAAACCGGTCTCTTTCCAGCTCATCCGCCGGTGCCAACCCCGCATAGGAATGACCCGGACAAAGCCCGTCTTCTTCACCCAATGTTCCCCAGCGATCATCAGGGCTAATTCTCCCGGTGTCATTCCGTATACATAAGGAATGGGCCACTGCCCAACAAAGGAACGAAACCGTAGATCCAGAACTGGACCTTCGACTCGTATTCCTCCCAACGGATCCGGTCGATCTAAAACCCAGAAGTCCACGCCCGCTTCACCGCAGGCTTCCATAGCCAAACCGAGTGTGGAAATAAACGTGTAGGACCGAATCCCAATGTCTTGAAGATCATAGATCAGTACATCGATTGATTGGAGGGCCTTCGGTGAAGGGGCCCGTGTCCCGTCCGGGGCATAC
>CAZBKV010000289.1:0-4061 GCA_964492575.1 uncultured Verrucomicrobiota bacterium
TCAGGTTCTATTACAGTGAAATCGCTTCTCGCAGAACCCACTCGCAAACGCTTTGAAACCTGCAATGGCGTCGTTTTGTGTATTTATCGTCGTGCCTTTTTAATTACTCTTTCCCGGTCCCGTCCGCCCCGTCAAACAGCGTAAAGTTACTCGCACACCTGACCCGACCCGCCACTGTCTTTCTGTGTGCAGCCGTCCAGTGCACTTGCTAATAACGGCATCCAGCTCATTCGCCTTTCCCTCTCTACTGTACCAGGCTTATTAGAAGGCCAGGCAGTAATCCAGTTGATGTGAGGCGTGAGACGTGATACGTGAGGCGTAAGACGTGATACGTGAGGCGTGAGACGTGATACGTGAGGCGTAAGACGTGATACGTGAGACGTGAGACGTGAGGTGCTGGCCAGAGGTTGTCTCTCCCGTTAAACTTACGGACCGGGCGGTAGCCCGCCCCTCCCATTTTTTGTGCTTTGATTCCTCAGCGGTCCTGCCAAAGGCGGAGCCTTCCAATTTAAAATTTCTGTGGACCGACCGGAGGCCGTCGCTTCCATTCGGCACGATGGGATAGCACGCTTGCCTTCCCGAAAAATTTCTCCTTCAAGGGCAGTTATTGAACTGAGGCCAGGGAAATCAAGGGAGAAAAGAAAAGGCCCCGAGGGGAATACCCTGCGGGGTCTTGGTGTAACCGCCATGGTGGCGGGTGAAAATCTGGCTCCAGAGGCAGGACTCGAACCTGCAACCCACCGGTTAACAGCCGGTTGCTCTACCATTGAGCTACTCTGGAATCATCTTACCAGAGTGCTGCTACAGTAGCGTGAAGCGGCGGTTCCGTCAACCCCGAAATTTGTAAGAAGGAGAAAGGGAGCCGTTTTAGGATTCTTTCCAGAGTCCGGCGGTACGGAGGATGATTTCGTCCAGGGGGGTATCCGGCACGTATCTGATAAACCGGCGCAGTTTTTCCAGGGAAGGGCGGCGGCGACGCATGTCCTCGAATCCTTCCGGGTATGCCTTTTCATACGGGACCAGTTCGATAGGGGAGGAAGAGTGGAGGAGCTGAATGACGCGTTCGGCCAGTTTCCGGATGGAGACTTCTTCGGTGCCGCCAACGTTGAAGATCTGTCCGTAGGCGGCCTTGCAATGCATCAGGCGGATGAGGGCTTCGACGGCATCGGCCACGTAGCAGAAACAACGGGTTTGCCGTCCGTCGCCGAAGACGCGTAGGGGGCGGCCTGTGCGTGCTGCTTCGATGAATCGAGGGAGGACCATGCCGTATTGACCGCCCTGGCGAGGGCCGACCACGTTGAAGAGTCGAGTGATGATGACGGGCAGGCCTTGTTCTCGGTGGTAGGCCATGGCCAGGAACTCGTCCATGAGTTTGGAGCAGGCGTAGCTCCAGCGGGAGAACTTTGGGGGGCCGATGAGCAGGTCGTCTTCTTCGTCGAAGGCGAGTTTTCGGCTCCGGCCGTAGACCTCGGAGGAAGAGGTCAACAGGACCGGGACGGCTCGGGCGGAGGCGAGTTCCAGGATCGGTTCGGTCTCGTCCAGGTTGGTTCGGATGGTTCGGAGGGGGAATCGCACGGCGGTTTCGACTCCGACGGCGGCGGCTAGGTGGTAGACGGCATCGACCTGACGCATCAGTCGGGGGAGTTCGAAACATCGGGAGACCGGGGCGATGAGGACTTCCAATCGGGGGTCGTTTCGAACGGCGGTCAGGTGGTCGAGGGATCCGGTGGAAAGGTCGTCGATGACGGTGACCCGATGGCCTTCGGCCAGTAGTCGTTCGGTTAGGTGGGATCCGATGAATCCAGCACCGCCGGTGATCAGGATATGCTGGGTTTTTGCCATAGAGGGGTTGGGGTTATTTTTGTTCCTGTTGGGCGTCCCATTCGGCAAACAGTTCGGCCATGGCGTCCATGGAGTCAGTAGGGAGTTGGAGGGGTTTTTCTTGGTGTTGGAAGAAGTTTCGGAGGAATTCGAGGGCTTGGGAGACCGAGCGGACCGAACGGGGCAGGACTGCTGCGGCGGCGTTGGGATGGCCGCCTCCGTGGAGTTGTTCGGCTAAGGGGCCGGCTTCTCCTTGTTTGCTGCGGAAGCTGACTACGATGGTTCCGTTGGGTTTTTCCCACAGGGTGCAGAGGACGGCGTAAGGAAGGTCGGGATGATCCAACAGGCGGTGGAGGATCAGGCTAGGGTTGCCGACGGCAATTTCGACGTATCCGATTTGGTCGGTGATGGGATGGATATGGCGGAGGCTCCATTCGATGCCGATGGGGTCTTCGACCAGGCGGCGTTGGCGCATGACTTGGAGGAGGGGATGGTTGAGTAGTTTTTCTGGGTCTCCTTCGATGAGTTTGTAGAGGTTCCAGAATTGGTAGGTTCGGATCAAGGCGGCGTAGTCGGAGGCTTCAGGGAAGTCGGGATGGTCGATCTGGAAAAGGTCGGCGATGTTGCAGAGGTGGACCAGTCGATCGAGGGCTTCGGTTTGGAGACCGTGTTGTTTACAGAGCTCGTAGACCAGGGCGGTGCTGCTTTTGTTGAGGTCGTGGATTAGCTGGGCGTGTCGGGGCTGGTGTCGGAGGGGGTGGTGATCGATCAGGATCCAGCCGGGTCGGTCCATGGAGGCATTGACGGCGAGGTCGCTGACCCATGCGGTAGGTTCCTGGTGATTGCGGTGGTGCCAGGCTTGGATGTTGTAGGCGTAGAGGGGGACGGTGCGACCGAACAGTTTGTAGGCCAGCTTTTGGAGGAGGAGGCCTGAGACAAAGCCGTCCAGGTCGCTCTCGTGGGTAAAGATGGCTTCCGGAGTATGCGTTGTAAGCTCCATGATTGTCTCTCAGTCTCTCTGTTTTCGATTGTTTTCCTTCCTGTTTTCGTCTTTCCTTTTCCTAAGGACGTCAATTGTGGATGTCCATCGATGCGATAGAATGCAGTATACATCAAGTCTGTTTGAGTAGAAAAAAGAAGAAGGAGGAATCGGTATGAGCGGCCAACAAGATCGGTGGAGTCGACGGTCGTTTTTGCGCACTACGGTTGCGGGGACGGGGGCTTTTTTGAGTCAACCTCTTTGGGCCGCTGAATCGGCGAAGTGGCCGAAGGTGGATCGTCCGCTTCCCAAGGAGGCGAG
Organism: uncultured Verrucomicrobiota bacterium; assembly: GCA_964492575.1. GTDB lineage: Bacteria > Verrucomicrobiota > Verrucomicrobiia > Limisphaerales > CAZBKV01 > CAZBKV01. Next base: position 3,122 of record CAZBKV010000289.1, read on the forward strand.
CAGTCGGGTTCAGCTTGGGAATCGACCGATTCATCCCACTTTTCTGGCGATGGGGACTGGGTTTCGGGGGTACAACCACTCTTCGGAATTGACACGGAAAGGGGAGAAGGCCTTTCGGGCGGTGATGGATCGGGCCTGGGAACGGGGGATCCGATTTTTTGACATGGCGGATTTGTATGGGTCGCATTCGTTTGTTCGGAAGGGGCTGGAAGGGAAATCGCGGAAAGAGGTGGTTTTGCTGACCAAGATCTGGCCGCGAAAGGCGCGATGGAACACTCCGTCCGGTGGGGCGAAGGCGGAAGTGAGTCGGTTTTTGGAGGAGTTGGGGACGGATTATCTGGATGTGTGTTTGATTCATTGCATGTTGGATGCGCAGTGGCCGGAGCAGTATCAGCGGATTCGGGAGGAGTTGGAAGAATTGAAGCAGCAGGGTGTGGTGCGGGCGGTCGGGGTTTCTTGTCATGATTTGGGGGCGTTACGGGTGGCTGCGGAGCATCCTTGGGTGGATGTGGTTTTGGCCCGGATCAATCATCGTGGGGGCAAACCGTTTCGGTGTGATGGCCCTCCGGAGGTGATTGCCGGTATTTTACGGAAGGCACGGGCCAACGGAAAAGGGGTCATTGGGATGAAGATCTTTGGGGAGGGACATTTGGTTGAACCGGCAGAAAAGGACGCTTCGATCCGGTTCGTTTTGGAACATCGGTTGGTGGATGCGATGACCATCGGGTTTTTGCGGCCGGAAGAGGTGGATGATGCGGTGGACCGGATCAATCGGACGTTGCGGGAATTAAGAGCTAAAAGCTAAGAGGAAGCAAAGCTTGTCAAACTGACTGAGAAAAAGGCAAAGGGTAGAGGTTATGGCGAGGGTAATTGAAGGACCGGTTTACGTAGTCAAGGACAACATCGATACGGATCAGATCATTCCGGCTCAGTATTTGAA
>CAZBKV010000290.1:0-4035 GCA_964492575.1 uncultured Verrucomicrobiota bacterium
CCGGTCACACAGACATAACCTTTCCGACCCTCCCGCACAGCCTTCGCCAAGACCTCAACCGCACGGGGGATGGTCAGCACACTAATCCCCACCCCCAACACGTTCACCCGTGGAACTTCCATAGCCTCCACTTTAGAAATCCAGCTCTAAGTCTGTCAAACGCCCCCAGGACATCCCGACATTCCGATCTTTGCACCCTTCTCTTCGATTCCTACCCTACAAACTTCCCTGGATTCAAAATTCCCGCACATCCGGAGAGACCGCCCATGGCCACCACCGTTTTTTCGCCAATCCGATTCCGTGCTCTCCGGTAATCGCCCCACCCCATGCAATCACCTGCCGGAACAACCGATCCAGGATCTCCTGACTCCGCTGCACCTGTTCTGGATCGGATTCGTCAATCATGATATTCGTATGGACGTTGCCGTCTCCGGCGTGACCGAAACACGCAATCGGAATCCCATATTCAGCCCGCAACTGAGCGGCAAAATCGAACAAATCCACCAACCGTCCCCGCGGCACCACGATGTCTTCATTGAGCTTCTTCAGCCCCGTGGCCTTCAAGGCATTCGAGAATTCGCTCCGAACCTGCCAAATCTCTTCACAGGCCTCATGTCCCAGACCTCGACGAAGAAAAAGCATTCCCGGTACGCGCAGCGCTTCCTCCAACAACTGCATTTCGTGCCGAACCGATTCTTCTTGCCCATCCAGCTCCGTCAGGACCATTGCTCGACACCCTTCCAGCTGGGCACTTCCCGTATACTTCCGAGCGGCTTCCAACGTAAATTCATCCGCTGCTTCCAAGGCCGCCGGCAATAATCCCCGTGCAAAGACGGCCTGAATCGCCCGTGCTGCCGCCCGCGCATCGTCATACCCGGCCACAATCGCCGCCCGAAACGGCGGCCGCGGCAAAAGCTTCAACGTCGCCTCCGTAATGACTCCCAACAGCCCTTCCGATCCCACAAACAATCGGACCAATTCAAACCCGGTTTTGTTCTTATGCGTTCGGCCGCCCAGCCGCACGACCCGACCATCCGCCAGCACCACTTCCAATCCCAGCACGTAGTCGCGGGTCACCCCATACTTCAAACACCGCGGGCCACCGGCATTCGTGGCAATGTTCCCGCCAATGCTCGACTCAAACCGGCTGGCCGGATCCGGCGGATAAAAAAGCCCCATCGACTCCGCCATGGTCTGCAACGTCCCGGTAATCACCCCCGGCTCCACGACCGCCACAAAATCCTCCGGATGAATCTCCTTGACCCGATTCATCCGCTCCAAACTCAGAACAATCCCCCCTTGCACCGGAACACATCCTCCGACATAACCACGGCCGGCTCCCCGCGGCGTCACCGGGATTCGATGCGCAGAAGCGAACCGTAAGATCTTGGAGACCGATTCAGTCGAACGCGGTAGTGCCACCGCATCGGGTAAATGCACAGCATGCCATCGATCCCCGGCATACTCCCGAAGCGTCTCTGGATCGAACCGAATCTCATCCGACCCCAACTCCCGTTGCAATTCCGCCCAGACGCGGACCTCGACCCCTGAACTACTCGATCCTTTCCCCTCCTGCATCTCGTTCACCGTGATCTTCCTTGTTTTTTAGGATGGCTAATGCTTCCTCCTCGTACTCTGCAGGAACTTGGACGAGAATCCCACCTACCGCAAGCCCGTATCCAGCTATCGCTAATGCAGGACCGATATTCTTAACCTGAACCGGAATCCGGGCTGCCTCCAACCGAGAACGGAGCAGATCCGCCTCGGCCGGCTCAAAAACGCGCAGAACCGTGACCCATTTTGGATTTTGTGATACGGTCATAAGGACAACGTACAACAAGTCCAAGCAATCCGAAAACGAAAGGGAGACGGATGGCAACGTTGCGTGCCCAAAAATCAAAAGAGACCAAACAGAAACAGCACGGGATTCGAATCGTCCCCTTTGGAGCAATTGGGGAAGTCACCGGTTCTGCTTATCTGGTTCAAACGGACCGCGGAGATCTGCTGGTCGATTTTGGGATGTTTCAAGGAAGCCGGAAGAATGAGCTTCGGAACCGTGTTCCGGCCGGCCTACGGCTCTCCCGACTCCGGGCCGTCTTAATCACCCACTCCCATCTTGACCACGTCGGTCGCCTTCCTCTCCTGGCCAAGCGGGGCTATCGCGGCCCCATCTATCTAACCGAGGCTACCCGCGAATTAACCGAACTGATCCTCCGCGATGCGGCCCATCTTCAGGAAAGTGACGTCGCCCGACTCAACCGCAAACGCATGCGTCAGGATAAACCCTTGCTGGAACCGCTTTTTACCCCGGCCGATGTCGATCGACTGAACGAGCTGTACCAGATCGTCCGTTACGATGAACCGGTAGAAGTAATGCCTGGGGTATGGGCCCGTTTTGCCGACGCCGGTCATCTTTTAGGATCGGCCAGTATCCAATTGCGGATCGAACAAAACGACCGTTCCGTCATCCTCCTCTTTTCCGGCGACCTCGGCCAACGCAATGCCCCAATCCTCAACGACTACGAATGCCTTCATCGCGCCGATCTGGTGGTGATGGAATCCACCTATGGCGATCATGATCATCGGCCGATCGATGAGACCATTCGGGAGTTTGAAGAAATTGTGGCTACGGCCGTGGCCCAACGCGGGAAAATCCTGGTTCCTACCTTCGCAGTCGGCCGTGCCCAGACCCTCCTCTATCTCCTGGCCGATATGTTCTACAAAGGCACAGTTCCCCAATTCCCGGTCTTCCTCGACAGCCCCATGGCCATTGAAGCCACCCAGATCTACAACCGTCACCCGGAACTCCTCGATCCAGAGGCCCTGGAACGAAAGATCGAAGGCCGATTCCTGGAAGATTTTCCGACTCTCAAACTTTGCCCCACCGTCCAGGATTCTATCGCCATTAACCATGTCACCGGTCCATGCCTGATCCTCGCCGGATCTGGAATGTGTACCGGCGGCCGAATCCTCCATCACCTCAAAGAAAACCTCTGGCGTCCGGAAACCTGGGTCCTCATCGTCGGCTACCAGAGTTACGGAACCCTCGGCCGCATGTTGGTAGAAGGAGCCAAAAAAGTTCGTATCTTTGGAGAACCAATCGTGGTAAAAGCCCGGATCCGAACCCTCGGTGGATTTAGCGCCCATGCCGGACAAAAAGACCTGCTCCGTTGGATCGAGTGCCTGATCCCAGCCCGCCCTCGAATCATCCTAACCCACGGCGAAGACAAACCCCGTCGAGTCCTCGCCCAAGCCATCGAAGAACACTACGGCCTCCGCCCCGAAATCCCCTTGCCGGGAGAAACGATTGAAGTCTAAACGGCTTCCTGAACTCGGAAGCGCATCAGCACATGAAGTCAAAAGCCTTGCCTCTCGACAGGACACTCTCCAGCAAATAGTTTTAGACCTATGGAAGGACTGCAACAGCTCTTGACGAAGCACAAGGGGAAAAGATTTTGCTTCGGACGGAGGCACATGGCAGTTGCGACTGACTGTTTCGAGCCGCTGGAATACCATCCCTGACTGTGCAACCGCCCAGCGACTAGGCCCCCATGACCTCTCAACCCATCCCACACAACAACAAGAGACCGTAATGTCAGAGACGGCATAAGTTCCCCTACCTCCTTGAATACAATGACTTCTGAAAACGCGGGTAGACGATCGGTCTAATCTTTGGAAGCTACGAGGGAGAAACGACCACCTTGTAACTACGCTCGTGAGAGCACGGAAAGAACGGGAAAATGCTCCGAAAAAGTCTCTCACACATTAGCACTGGCACCGTCGACCTACACGCTCACGCCCTTTTCGGCCCGGCCGAACACGTCGATCGATCCGGACACCGTGCGCCGGGTGTATTGGTTCAGTTCATTTGTTTGGTACGTCGACACCGCCGAAGCCCGTCCGCCGGTTTGGGTTCGATTGCCAATGTCGTCAAAGCCGTACGTAAAGCTCTGCCCGTCAATTTCTGTGTCATCAGGCCAGTGTTTGATGCCCGAGACAAGTTGGCCCAGGTCGTCGTAGTCGTATTTCCAGTAG
>CAZBKV010000291.1:0-3509 GCA_964492575.1 uncultured Verrucomicrobiota bacterium
TTCCGGCCAATGCGATGTTCCAACGAGTTTGAGCGATGTGATTAGCATTGCAGCGGGCTGGTCCCACAGTTTGGCTTTGCGGAGGGACGGAACGGTGGAGGCATGGGGATCCAACGCATATGGTCAATGTGATGTGCCTCCGGATCTGACGGATGTCATAGCGATTGCGGCAGGAGGATTTCATAGTGTGGCGTTACGGAAGGACGGGACTGTTGTGGCCTGGGGAAGGAATGATTATGGCCAATGCGATGTGCCTCCGGGGTTAAAGGATGTTGTGGCAATCGGGGCAGGCTATCGCTATAGCCTAGCCTTGCGAAAGGACGGGACGCTGGTAGGCTGGGGCGCCGATGGGGGTCATCCCTACATCGTTCCTTCCGGTTTGAAGGATGTCATAGCCATTGCGGCAGGAATGTTCCATAGTTTGGCTTTACGGAAGGATGGGACCGTGGTGGCGTGGGGGAGTAATCGGTTCGGGGAATGCGATGTTCCCCCGGATCTCCAAGATGTTGTAGCCATTGCTGCGGGAGTCCATCATAGTTTGGCCTTGCGGAGAGATGGGACGGTGGTGGCTTGGGGATGGAATTTGTGCCGGCAGTGCAATGTTCCCCCGGAGATTCAAGGCAAAGTTCGAGCCATTGCGACAGGGGGTTCTTGGAGCGTGGCGTTAGTCGGTGAACCAAACGAACAGTGGCCGGTGCTAAGAGCCGTAGGGATGGGTGCCGAAGGATTTGTGTTGGAGTTAGAGCTACAACAGGGAGGGACGTATCGAATTGAGACCTCAGAGGATTTGCAAGAGTGGAAGCCTTGGAAGGAAGGGAAGATGGAAAGTGGCGGAAAGGTTCGAATTGTGGACGAAGAAGCAAACCAGCAAAGCCATCGATTTTATCGAGCGTATTGGAACGGCAGGTAGGAGGTTTAGGAAATCGAAGGGAGGGAATGAAAAGCGCCGCGTATATTCTTTTCCGTCTTTCTTTCTTACGATGATTTTTTGCTAATGCGCCGTCCTAGCTGATGGCGACGATGTGGCATTCGCCTGGTTCTGGTCTTAAGAGGATTTCTAGGGTAGAAAAGAGAAGAGGAAGGCGGTGGTCAACCTGTTTCCAAACCGCTGCGAGGGCGGTTTCCCATGCTTCGATAGACCGAAGGCCATGCGTCTTGAGTTTTTCTTTTCTTTTTCCGGGGGTAGTGATTTGGACTAATGCGGAAGGCCGGGACGATGAGTTGGTTGGATTGGATTGGATTTGGGGTGACCTTGGCTGTGATGGGGGTAGGATTGATCTTTTGCATCTTACCGCCTATTCCGGGGCCGTTGGTGATTTTCTTGGCCGGTGCAGGGTATTGGTATTTTGTGGGGGATGGGTTGAGTGGAACAGGGCTCGGGATTATAGGCGGGTTAGGGTTATTGGCGATTTCGCTGGATTATCTGGCCGGGGTGTTGGGGGCTAAGCGATACGGGGCTACGGCATGGGGAATGGTGGGAGCGATGTTAGGAGGTGTAGTGGGGCTCTTTCTGGGGTTTCTGGGGATCATTTTAGGACCTTTTGTGGGAGCGGTCTTGGCGGAGGTTCTGGCCGGAAGAGAGTGGCAAAAAGCCCTCAAGGCAGGGGTGGGGACGTTTGTCGGGTTTGTCCTGGGAGGAATTGGGAAGATTGTCTGTTCCATAGCGATGATCCTCGTTTTCCTTGTGGATGTCTTAGGAGGCAAATAGGAGACGGCGAAACGATTCAAGCGATTTAAGAAGAGGGAAGGGACGAAAGACCGAGAGCTTGGTCGCGGGAAGAGAGGGGAAGATGAAATTGATGGCTGAGAATTTGGCCTAACCATTGGGCTAAGGGACGTAGGAGAGTGGCTGGAAGAGGGTCAGGCGATGGGGATGGGGAGGAAAGGATTGTTTGGAGGGCCTTTTGCACAGGTTGGGGAAGTGGGGTTTGGGAAGGATGAGGGAGAACGCCGAGTTCCCGAAGCAAAACGACTTCGAAATGAAGGATGAGAGAAGGGTGAGGTCCTTGTTGGGCGAGGGAAGAGAGTATGCCTTCCAGGCTATGGAAGACTGGAGGGAGGGCCACGCCGGGTTCTAAGAGATGATCTGCCAATCGAGCGCACCAAGCTGCCTGACGGAGGGCTTGGAGGTTTTTTCGAAGCTTTGGAAAGACCTCGAGGAGTTCTATCTCTGTTAGGATTCCTAGTTCGGATCGGCGACCTGGACGGTATTGAATGTGACAGAGGAAGAAAAGGTCGATACGACCTTGAAAGGGGGAATGAGGACGATGAACCCCTTTGGCGACTGTATGGAGCAGGCCATGTTCTTGACCTAGCCAGTGAACGAGGAGGCTGCTTTCCCGATAAGGCTGGGTGCGTAAGACGATGGCACGGTCCGATTCAGCTTTCATGTGCCTGGGGCGGTGGTTGGGCTTGAGTGTAAGAGAGAGGGTTGACCGGAGCGGAGAGATCGCGGCGTATATTCTGGAACAACCGAACCGAGGCTGATAATCAATTTAATTCCTTCGGCGACCGACATTTCGAGAGGGATCACATCCTCTGCCGGCAGGACCAACAGATAGCCACTGGTGGGATTCGGAGTGGTTGGGAGGAAGACGCCCACTGCTTTGCGGCCGATCTTGGCGCTGGCTTCGGGATGTTCTTCACTGGTAAGAAAGGCGATGGAATAACAGCCCGGTCGAGGATATTCGATGAGGACGACTTTTTTAAAGGAGCTGCGTTTGCTCATGAAGGCTTCGTTGACCTGTTTTACGGTGAGGTAGATTTTATTTAGCAGGGGGACTCGGGACATCAGGGTATCTACCATGGCAATAATCTTTCGGCCAATGAGGTATCGGGCAAAGCGACCAAGAAGGGTCAGCAGGAGGATGGTCAGTGCGATGGCCGCCAGGCTCCAGTACCAGTGCATGCGGCCCGCTTCATTCCGGGTGATTTCGTGGGGAAGAAAGAATAAGACCGATCCTATTAAGTTAGAAACGGTGGTAAAAAGCCATTGGACAATCGCCAGTGTCAAAATCAAAGGCAATGCCACCGTCAGACCTGCAAAAAAGTCTGCTCTGCAGCGGAGAAATTGGCGTTTCCATCTCATGGGCGTTTTCGCTGATTCATTCGTTCCCAGAACGAATCGACCGTATAATATTTGCGCGCTTCCACTAACAATCGATCTTCTTCAATCCGCATTGCTCGCCGTTGTTCCGGGGTGGTATCTTCCCATCCACATAAATGGAGTAAACCATGAATGACGTAGCGTGCAAGTTCCTCTGACGGAGTTGTCTGGTAACGAGGGGCTTGCCGTTGCGCCTCATCAGGGTTTACCAGGATATCTCCGCAGAGGATCCCATCCGGCAGGGCCCCATCGTCATGGTACGTCAGGCTAATGACATCGGTCGTTCCTTCATGTTGGAGGAGTTCCCGGTTCCATTTTTGCATCTCTTCGTCTGGCAAGAGGAGGATGTTGAGAAGGTAACCTTCTGTCGCATAGGAACGAATAGGCTCTTGTTTCAAGAGCC
>CAZBKV010000291.1:3519-4014 GCA_964492575.1 uncultured Verrucomicrobiota bacterium
ATGCAGCCAGGATGCGTTGGACCAAGGGATGCCGGATGACGTCCTTACGATGGAGATAAACGATGGCGATGCCTTCCACGTCTTTGAGGGCCTCGCGGGCTTCCAGCAATCCGGAAGGCTTATGAGGAGGAAGATCGATTTGGGTGACGTCGCCGGTGATGACGGCTTTGGAGTTATTGCCTAAGCGGGTGAGGAACATGAACATCTGTTCGGTGGTGGAATTTTGGGCTTCGTCGAAGATGATGAAGGCGTTGTTGAGCGTTCGGCCGCGCATGTAGGCCAGAGGAGCGATCTCGATGATTCCCTGGTCCATCAGTTTGTGGAGCTCATCGGCCGGCAACATATCATACAGCGCGTCGTAGAGGGGACGCAGGTAAGGATCGAGTTTTTCTTTCAGATCGCCGGGAAGGAATCCGAGGGCCTCTCCGGCTTCGACGGCCGGGCGGGTCAGAATGATCCGATTCACCTCGCCGGATTTGAGGGTCGAGACGGCCA
>CAZBKV010000292.1:0-3991 GCA_964492575.1 uncultured Verrucomicrobiota bacterium
CCTCCCTTCCATTGCTTTGTATGATCCGGATCGGGACGAAATTCGTGTCGTTCGACAATTCAGCTACGAGGATTATAAAAATCGATTGAGTTAAAGCCCTTTTACGGCAGGATAGCAAAGCGTAGAATGAAGGTAATGCACGGCAGAAGAATCCGAGCGAGGGGAGAGAACTGATAGCAAAGAAATGGGCTTCATAGAAGTACCATTAAAGCCAGATGCCTTGGAATGGGCGATGAGGAGAGTCGGCCTTAGCCCTGAAAGACTGGCTAAGGTAGTGGAGGTGAAGCCCGAGAAGATCATTGCTTGGCTTCATGCGGACGAAAGGCCCACTTATCGCCAGGCGAAGCGGTTGGCGGAACGACTTCATGTTCCATTTAGCCAGCTATTGGTTTCTCCTCCTCAGCATGTGGAACTTCCTTTGCCAGATTTTAGGCGAGGGAAAAGTCGTGGCAAAGAGCCCAGCCCAGAGCTTCTGGAAGCAATTTATGATGCTTTTCGGAAACGAGACTGGTATCGTGAATATCGCCGTGGGCATCGAGTTCGGGCAGTAGGAAGTGTCTCTTGGAGGAGAGAAGATCCTCAAGAGGTAGCCGAAAGGATTCGAGACCAGATTCCCGTTTTGGAGCTTCAAAGGAGATCGATCTCTTGGCAGGATTTTCTAGGGAAGTTGGTGCGGAAGGTCGAAGAGATAGGGATCTTAGTTTTACGGCAGAGCTATGTAGGGACGAATACCCATCGACTGTATAACCCGGAGGAATTTTCCGGTTTTGCGGTTGCTGATGAGGTAGCTCCTCTTATTTTTCTCAATACGAAAGATTTTGTAGCCCGACAAATTTTCACATTAGCTCATGAGCTTGTCCATATTTGGATTCAAGAAAGTGCTTTAGATGCTGCTTTGGAAGCCTTTGAGATGCCTGAGGAAGAGGAACGGGAACGCTTTTGTAATCGTGTAGCTGCAGAATTTCTTATGCCTGAACAAGAATTTAAAGAGCATTGGGAAAAAGAGTCGAATCCATGCCAGGCGGCTCAGAAAGCAGCTCAGCGGTTTAGAGTAAGTGCGTGGGCGGCGCTTTGGCGGGCTAGGGAACTTGGGTTAATTAGGCAGAAGGAATACATAGGTGCGTTGGAGTGCCTTCAGAGAGAAACAAAAGAAAAAGAGGAGAAGCAGAGAGGGGGAAACTTTTGGACGAGATTGGAAGCTCGGAATAGTCCTCGGTTTACCCAGGCTGTGGTAAAGGCTGCCCTACGAAACGAGGTCAGTCCGAAGGAGATGGCCAGGCTGTTGAATCTTCATTTAGGCACAGCATTAGATTTTTTGGACAGGATTCGCCGTGAACCGCGACTCGATCATATATCTTCTTGATACTAGTGCTATTATTACACCTTTTCATGGAGGCCAATTGAGAGCCCTTGGTCTTGCTTTGGGCCATCAATCTATCTTGGAGACTCGCGTCTGGCTTCAGAGTTGGTTTCGAAAAGGGTTTTCTTCCGGAATCCTGGTTCTCGCTCAGGAAGTTTACGAGGAAGTGGTTAAGAATAGGAAGAAAGATCGAGTGGAGAAATTACTGCTTAAAAGTCTTAAAGAGAACCGCAAGATCAAGTTTTTGCAGCCTACTAATGATACTTTTCAAGTGTTAGAAAGCATACATGAGTTTGTCTCAGCTCATTATCAACCTCATCAAGCTGAGGATTTCCTGCAACAGGTTGATCCTTGGTTAATCGCCTTAGCAAAAACTTACAGAGCGACTTTGGTAGCGGAAGAGCGGCATTTTATCCCACAAGCTGATCTAAACAAGAATCAAATTCAAGGAAATCCTCATTTACCTTTTATAGCCTGGGTTTTTAAAGTAAAATGCATAGGATTACTTCCAGCTTTATTGGAAGTATCCCAAAAAATTACTTCTAGTAAATAAAACGAATGTAAATCTAACTTTATCCCACCTGTTTCACATCCACCCACTGACCGGTGCGGGCGGATTCGAGGACGGCGTCGCAGACGTATTGGGTTGCCAAGGCGTCTTTGAAGGTCGGACTGACCGGTTCACCGCGGGCCAGACCTTGCAGGAAGTCAGCGATCTGGTGGATAAACGTATGCTCGTATCCAATCTGCAACCCCGGCACCCACCAGTGGTCCATGTACGGATGATCACCGCCGTTGTCGGTGACGTGGATGGAACGCCAACCACGGACTTTACCTTCGTCCCGATGGTCAAACCATTGGAGTCGATGCAGATCATGGAGGTTCCAGGCGATGGAGGCGTGTTGCCCGTTGATCTCGAACGTATAGAGGGCCTTATGGCCACGGGCGTAACGAGTGGATTCAAATACGGCTAAGGAACCGTTGGCAAACCGAGCGAGGAAGGCACAGGCATCGTCGATTCCGACTTCTTCGACTTTTCCGGTAAGGACGTGTTTGCGTTGTTTGACAAAGGTTTCGGTCATAGCCGTTACTTTGGTGATGGGGCCATTGATCCAGAGGGCGGTGTCGATACAGTGGGCGAGGAGGTCTCCGGTGACGCCGCTGCCAGCGACTTTGACGTCCAACCGCCAGAGGGCTTGTCCGCCTTGGGGAAGGTCCGGATTGATGGTCCAGTCTTGGAGGAATTGGGCACGATAATGGAAGATTCGTCCCAGGCGTCCTTCGTCCACGAGTTGTTTGGCTAGGGTGACGGCCGGGACGCGTCGGTAGTTATACCAGACCATGTTGGGGACCCCTGCCTTTTCGACGGCCTGGACCATTTCTTCCCCTTCGGCTCCGTTTCGAGCAAGGGGTTTCTCACAGAGGACCATTTTGCCGGCTTCAGCAGCGGCTTTGGCGATTTCGAGGTGGAGGTCGTTGGGGGCACAGATATCGATCAAATCGATATCTTTTCGTTCGATCAGACGCCGCCAATCGGTTTCGTACGAGGCATAGCCCCATTGTTGGGCAAAGGCACGGACTTTTTCTTCATTCCGGCCGCAGGCTGCCTGGAGCACAGGCTTATAAGGTACGTCAAAAAAGTGGGTCACTTGGGCATAGGCGTTGGAATGAGCCCGCCCCATGAAACCGTAACCGATGAGGCCGATTCGAATCTCTTTCATACGCTTCCTCCTTTCTAGATTTTTTGGATTTTGTGTCCGTGCTCTGATTTGGCCTGGAGAAGGCGGAGGAGGCAAGAACATTTGGCAGCTGAATCGAACGGAAGCAGAGAAAGGAGGGCGTGGCTGATTTTCCTCTGAATTTTATGCTGAGGACGAGGTCGGCAGAGCAGGAGGTTGGCGTTTTTTATTGGTTTGGGAGATTAGGACGAAAAAGGTCCCTATTTCGTTTGGTGGCATGGTGGGGGTGGATTTTTCCATTTGTGGCTTTGGGAAGAAGGGATAGCGGATGCGGGAGAACCAAGATGTTCTTCCGTAACTTGAGTTCGGCGCATTCTATCTTCCAAAATCGCTCCCTCATGGAGTGGGTGATTCCAACCGAATGGCAGGATGCGGCCGCGGCCATTCTTACCGCCCCTCAACGTCCTGTGGTGGTGTTGGTGGTGGGGGGTATGGACAGTGGGAAGACGACTTTCTGCACGTGGTTGGCGAACGAGTTTCTTCGTCAGGGGCTTGGGGTTTCTGTCATCGATGCAGATTTAGGCCAATCAGATATCGGCCTGCCTACAACCCTGGGCGTTGGTTTTCCTCAATGGCCCGTCAATCACCTTCGGGAAGTAAGTTGTGAGAAGGCTTATTTTGTGGGGAGTACCTCACCGGTGGGACATTTGTTGCCGGTGATGGTAGGAACAAAGCGACTGTTGGATTGGGCTATTGCGAAGGGAGTGGATGGGATCGTAGTGGATACAGATGGGCTTGTGTGGAATGGGCCGGGAATTTCTTTAAAACAATACCAGTTTGAGCTCCTTCAACCTACGCATGTGGTTTTGCTGGAGAGGAGGAGGGAGGTGGAGCATTTCTTTCGAATGTGGAGTTCGATTCAATGGACGCGGGTGTTTCGGCTTCTGGTCTC
>CAZBKV010000293.1:0-3978 GCA_964492575.1 uncultured Verrucomicrobiota bacterium
CTCCACAATCTCTCCGGCGACAATCCAATCCGGTTGGGGCGGGCGGGCTTCCGGTTCCTCCGGCTCTTTTCCTTGCGATCTGGCTTTGGGGGATTTGGATTGTCGGAATAAGGTGGAGCCGGGGTAGAGGGTGATCTTCCGATTGCCGGTGGTTTGGTAGAGGTTGCGATCTAACCGTTTGGCCACATGACTCAGGAGACCGGTTAAGATCGATCGATGGATTGCTTCCTCTGAAGCCGGTCGTTCGTTGAACCGGGCGGCGCCGATTTCATGAAGGGTTTCTACAAGTTGACTGTGGAGATCGACCCACTCACGCATCCGGGGGTAGGAGAGGAAATGCCGGCGGCAGAACTTCCGGAGCTGGCTTTGGGTCTGGAAGGTCTCCCAAGTCTGGTGAAAAGCGTTCCAGAGGTTCAGGAGGGTCAGGAAATCGGAGCGGGGATGATCGAATCGGGCGTGGGCCTGACGGGCTTCTTGAAGCCGTTCGAACGGGTACTCCCGAGGATCCTGAATGCTCAGACCAGCCGCAATAATCAACACCTCCCGAAGCGCTCCTTCCCGCTGGGCTTGGAGGATCATCCGACCGATCGTGGGATCAACCGGCAGTTGCGCCAGTTGGCGGCCGATCTCGGTCAACCGATGTTCCGCATCCAGTGCTCCGAGTTCTTCCAACAACTGATAAGCTCCCCGAATGGCTTCCGGTGGAGGAGGTTCGAGGAACGGAAAGGTCTCAATATCACCCAGCCCATAGGCTTTCAGACGGAGGAGCACGTCGGCCAGGTTGGCCCGACGGATCTCCGGTTCGGTATAGCGAGGTCGGCTCTCGTAATCTTCCTGGCTGTAAAGTCGGATGCAAACCCCACCCTCCAATCGACCGCAACGGCCCATCCGTTGATCCGCACTGCTTTGAGAGATCGGTTCGATCGGGAGACGTTGACTGCGGGTTCCAGGATGATAGCGGCTGATTCGGGCCAGGCCGGTGTCCACAACATAGCGGATGCGTGGGACGGTAATAGAAGTTTCGGCCACGTTAGTGGCCACAATCACCCGTCGCCGCGGGCCGGGATGGAAGATGCGTTGCTGATCCGCAGCGCTGAGCCGTCCAAACAAAGGGAGAATTTCGACCGAGCCGTCGGTCCGTTTCTGCAACAACTCACAGGTTTCGCGAATATCTCGTTCCGTCGGCATGAAGACCAGGACGTCCCCGGCCGGGGCCTCTGTGAGGAGTTCCAGGGTCGCTTCCACTGCAGCCTCTACGTAGGTAAGGTCTTCGCGTTCTGAGTCGAACGGACGGTACCGCACTTCAATTGGATAGAGCCGACCGGAGACTTCGATGACCGGCGCATCAAAGGCTCGGGCAAACAGCTCAGTGTCAATGGTAGCAGAAGTGATGATGACCTTCAGATCGTCCCGTTGACGGAGCAGATTGCGGAGATGACCGAGGAGGAAGTCGATGTTGATCGAGCGTTCGTGGGCTTCATCGACGATGATCGTGTCGTATTCGGTCAGGAACGGATCACTGCGGACCTCCGCCAGGAGCATGCCGTCGGTCATGACTTTGATCGTGCTTTCCGGATGGGTATGATCGGCAAAACGGATCTTGCATCCGACCTGTCGGCCCCATTCAACGCCGAGTTCCTCAGCCAGGCGTCGGGAGATAGAAAGCGCTGCCACCCGACGAGGCTGAGTCATGCCGATGCGACCTCGCTGGCCCCGGCCGGCTTCCAAGCACATTTTCGGGATCTGGGTTGATTTTCCCGATCCTGTATCCCCGGCGATCACCACGGCTCGATGGTCCCGAATCGCCTGAACGATCTGAGCCCGCTTTTCGGTGATCGGAAGGTGGGGAGGATAACTCACCCGTTCCACCAACCGGGCGCGACGTTCCCGCAAGGCGATGGAAGCCTTCGCCCGTGCCAACCACCGATCCCAATGCAGGGGAGCGCGTTCCCCACGCCGCAGGTGTTCCAGGGCCCGTTCGATGCGTAAGCCTAACTCGATATGGTCCGTAAGAAGACACTGCGGGAGCAACCTTTGAAGCTCCCGGAGCCGCGAGATGATCTCTTCTTTTTGCAGCGAAGACCGCATCAAAGAGTCAGCGCTTAACTATATGAAGTTAAGGCATCCGTCAAATTCCTGACCCAAAAGGACGGACAAGGAGGAAAAGAAAAGGGTAGGGCGGCCTGTCCTCAGACCGCCGCAACCTTTAGACCTTTAAAACTCCGCATGCCCCGGCGTCCGCGGAAACGGAATCACATCCCGAATATTTCCTACCCCGGTCAAGAACATCAAAAGCCGTTCAAACCCTACTCCAAACCCCGCATGAGGTGCTGATCCATAGCGCCGCAGGTCGATGTACCACTGGTAATCGCTTTCTCGCAACCCCTGACGCCGAATGTTCTCCCGCAAAACGTCCAACCGTTCCTCCCGTTGCGATCCTCCGATGACTTCCCCAATCTTCGGAACCAGCAGGTCCATCGCCGCCACCGTCTCCCCATCATCATTGACCCGCATGTAAAACGGCTTCAACGAACGCGGATAGTCGTACACCGTCACCGGACACTTGAAATACTGCTCCGTCAAGTATCGCTCATGCTCGGATTGAAGATTCAAGCCCCATCCCACCGGGTGCTCAAACGATTTCCCACTTCGCTCCAAAATCTGAATCGCCTCCTTATACGAAACCCGTGCAAAGGGGCGTTCGATCACAAATTCCAGCCGACGCCGTACTTCCGGATCGACCCGTTGCTCAAAAAACCGCAAATCTTCCTCACACCGTTCCATCATCGCCTGGGCCATGGCCTTGATGAATTCTTCCCCCAAATCCATATCCCCTTCCAAATCACAAAACGCCATCTCCGGCTCGATCATCCAGAACTCCGCAGCGTGCCGGGAAGTATTGGAGTTTTCCGCCCGAAACGTGGGCCCAAAGGTATAAACACGGGACAGGGCACAAGCCAGGGCCTCCGCCTCCAGCTGACCGCTGACGGTAAGATATGCCGGACGTCCAAAGAAATCTTCCCCCGGATTCGCATCAATATCTCCTCGAAGCGTCGTGACCCGGAACAACTCCCCGGCCCCTTCGCAGTCGTTCGTCGTAATAATGGGAGTGTGGATATACACGAAACCGCGCTGTTGAAAGAACTCATGCACGGCGAACGCCAACCGACTCCGCGTGCGGAATACAGCTCCAAAAAGATTCGTCCGCGGCCGCAGATGGGCAATCGTCCGGAGAAACTCCAATGAATGCCCCTTCTTTTGCAGGGGATAAGTGGCGTCGGCCGGGCCGATGAGTCGGATGGCTCGGGTTTGGAGCTCCCATTTCTGCCGTTTTCCAGGCGAAGGAACCAGATCTCCCTCCAGCTCTACGGCCGCTCCGGTCAGGATCTTTGGCAGCAATTCCGCCCCTTCCGCGTTGGCATCGACCACAGCCTGGAGATTAGCCAGACAGGATCCGTCGTTAACTTCCAAAAACGAAAACCCTTTCGCATCCCGCCGGGTCCGAACCCACCCGCGGACCGTCACACCTGAAATCGGCTCCTCCGATGCAAGCAAGGCCCGAATTGTTTGCATAACATAAGAATTCCCCTCCTGAGACCGGGAAGCAATGTCGGATTCGGGAAAATCTAGAAGCTTGTCCGAAAATGGGGAAAGGCAAGGAAGGAAGATGCTATTCTAATTTTCCCGCTCTTACGAGTATAGCGACACCAGGGATCGACGTTCAACCGAAGGAATCGATTGCCTTGTGGCTACGGCCGGGAGGCAGCGGATCGATTCTCTTCCCTACTTCCCTCAGTCACGCTCTCGCGATTATAACTACGAGGCGTTCGAATCTCAGTTTAGCTTTTCCGAATCCTTGTAGCTACCGTCGTAAGACGGTGGAGTTCCCGGTAGCTTTCCGTTTCTTGAATTTTCAATTTCTTCTTTTCCACGCTCTCACGAGCATAGCCACAAGGCGGGTGGAGACTGAGAGATAGG
>CAZBKV010000294.1:0-3958 GCA_964492575.1 uncultured Verrucomicrobiota bacterium
GGTTGTGGGACGGCGGGGTGGATTTGTTCCTGGTGGAGACGATCTTCGACACCCTTAATGCCAAGGCAGCGATCTTTGCCCTCGATACACTTTTCCGGGAAAAAGGAGCGCGGCGGCCGGTGATCCTTTCCGTAACGGTCTCCGATGCCTCCGGTCGGACGTTGTCTGGGCAGACATTGGAAGCGTTCTGGTACTCGGTCCGGCATGCCGAGCCGTTGGCGGTGGGATTGAACGGCGGGCTGGGGGTGGACCGGGTTCGACCTCATCTGGAAGAGCTGGCCCGCGTGGCCGACGTCTACCTTAGCTGCTACCCCAATGCCGGTCTGCCGAACGAATTCGGCGAGTATACCGAATCGCCGGAGCATACGGCCGCCGGTTTGCGTGCCCTGGCCGAGGAAGGATTGCTCAACATCGCCGGCGGCTGTTGCGGCACCACGCCGGACCACATCCGGGCCATCGCGCAGGCCGTAGAGGGAATCCCGCCGCGGCGTCTGCCGAAATTGGAACGATGGATGCGCCTGAGCGGTCTGGAACCGCTGGTGGTCCGGCCGGAGGTCGGGTTCATCAACATCGGTGAGCGGACCAATGTGATGGGCTCCCGTAAGTTTGCCCGGTGCATTCGAGAATCGCGATGGTCCGAAGCCCTGGAGATCGCCCGGCAACAGGTCGAAAACGGAGCTCAGATGATCGACGTAAACCTGGACGAGGCGATGCTGGATGCCAAGGCGTTGATGGTGGAATTCCTTAATCGCATCGCCGTCGAGCCGGAGATTGCGCGCGTGCCGGTGATGATCGACTCCTCGCGGTGGGAGGTCCTGGAGGCGGGCCTTAAGTGCCTGCAAGGGAAGGGGATCGTCAATTCCCTGAGCTTAAAGGAAGGCGAGGCCGTCTTTTTGCAACGGGCGGAGAAGGTCCGGCAATACGGCGCGGCGTTGGTTGTTATGGCCTTTGACGAACAGGGCCAGGCCGAGACGTTTGAGCGGAAGATCGAGGTCTGTGAGCGGGCGTATCGGCTTTTGCGGGAAAAACTCGATTTTCCACCGGAGGACATCGTCCTGGACCCAAACGTCCTGACCGTCGCTACCGGCATCCCGGAACACAATACCTACGCCCTGGCGTTCCTGGAAGCGACGCGCTGGATCAAGGAACATCTCCCGTATGCCAAGGTCAGCGGCGGCATCAGCAACATCTCTTTCAGCTTCCGCGGCAACAACGTCGTCCGCGAAGCCATGCACACGATCTTCCTCTACCACGCCATCCAGGCCGGGCTGGATATGGGGATCGTGAATGCCGGGATGATCGGGGTGTATGAGGAAATCCCTCAGGAGCTCCGGGAGCGAATCGAGGACGTGCTCTTCAATCGCCGACCGGATGCCACGGAACGGCTGATCGAATACGCCGAGCGGCTCAAAGGGGTCTCCCAAGAACAACGGCAAAAGGAGACCCAAGCGTGGCGAAGCAAACCCGTAGAGGAACGGATCCGTTACGCCATGCTGAAAGGGATCGAGCAGTTTATTGAGCAGGACGTCGAAGAAGCGCGGCAGAAGTACGGCGATCCGCTGACGGTGATTGAGGGGCCGTTGATGGCCGCGATGAACGAGGTCGGCGAACTCTTTGGCTCCGGCCGGATGTTCCTGCCCCAGGTGGTCAAAGCCGCACGGGTGATGAAAAAGGCCGTGGCTTACCTGACGCCGTTCCTGGAAGCCCAGCGGAAGGGCGACCGGCCGAAACAAGGCCGCCTGCTTCTGGCCACCGTCAAAGGCGATGTCCACGACATCGGCAAGAACATCGTCGGCGTGGTTTTGGCCTGCAATGACTATGATGTCATCGACCTGGGCGTCATGGTCCCGGCCGAGAAGATTTTAGAAGAAGCCCGGCGGCGGCAGGTGGACATCGTCGGCCTGAGCGGCTTGATCACCCCGTCCCTGGACGAGATGGTCCATGTTGCGCGGGAAATGGAGCGGGCAAAGTTGAACGTCCCGTTACTGATCGGTGGCGCGACGACAAGCAAGATCCACACCGCGGTCAAAATCGCTCCGGAATATTCCCAGCCTGTGGTGTACGTCCGCGATGCCAGCCAGGCCGTACCGATCGTCAACCGCCTGATCAACCCGGCTTTGCGGGAGGAATTCGTGCGGGAGCTTCGGCAAGAACAGGAATCCATCCGCCGTCATCACCAGGCCCGGCAGCTCGACCTGGTCAACCTGGAAGAAGCACGGGCCCATGCTCCCCGGCTCTCTTATGACGACCTTCCTCAACCGGAGCAGATCGGGGTCCAGGTCCTGGACGATCTGGATCTGGGAGAATTGGTGGATTCCATCGACTGGACCCCATTCTTCCATGTCTGGAAACTGAAGGGACGGTTTCCGGCAATCCTGGACGATCCGCAGTACGGGGCCCAGGCACGGGCGGTCTATGAAGACGGCCGGCGGCTTCTGGAAGAGTTGATTCGGACAAAGCGATTGCATGCTCGGGCGGTGTTTGGCCTCTTCCCAGCGGAACGAATGGGGGACGATGTGCTGGTCTTTGAGGACGAGGCCCATACGCGCCGGATCACCACCTTCCATTTCCTCCGCCAGCAGGAACGAAAACCGGAGGGCGGTCCGTACTGGTGTCTGGCGGACTTCATCGCACCGCGAGGGGTTCCTGGCGATCCAAGCCGGGTTCGGCCGGATCATATCGGCGCGTTTGTGCTCTCGACCGGGTTTGGATTGAAGGAATGGGTCGAGGAGCTGCGGCGGCATCATGACGATTACCGTGTGATCCTGGCCGAGGCCTTGGCCGATCGACTGGCTGAGGCGTTTGCGGAGTATCTGCATCAAAAAGTCCGTCGTCTCTGGGGCTACGGCAAAGACGAACGGTTGACCAGGGAAGAACTGATTGCCGAGAAATACCGTGGCATCCGACCGGCTCCAGGCTATCCTTCCTGCCCGGACCATACCGAAAAAGCCGTCCTATGGGACCTGCTGGGCGTGGAACGGCGAGTGGGGATTCGGTTGACCGAAAATTATGCCATGTGGCCCGGCTCAAGCATCTGCGGGTATTACTTTGCCCATCCGCGTGCGCATTACTTTACGCTTGGCAAGATCGGTCGGGACCAGGTCGAAGACTACGCCCGTCGCAAAGGCATGACCCTCCGCGAATGCGAACGATGGCTGGCGCCTATCCTGGGATATGAGGTGGAAGAGGGGTAGATGGCGTAAAAAGGATGATGGCGGCGTCAAAGGCAGGGCTATATTGAGACAAAAAATGTAAAAAAGCAAAAAATGAGGAGAGCCAGAGGGGGTTTTTCAAATTTCTTATTGATATCATCAAGGTCGCGATGAATTATACTTTTACTTGTGATTTTTGGTTGGAGCAGTTAGAGAATAGTGAGATCGATAAAAGGGAAAGAGATATGAAATGAGAAAACGAACGCTTTCGTGGTTAGGAATTTTTATGGTTCTCCTTCTTTCGGCTGAGGGATGTTCGAAGTCTAAGGAGGAGGTAATCCCTCCAGGACCGTACAAAAATCTAAACACCAGTACGGTCAATGTCACAAACGGGGTCGGGCCTTTGAAGTTTGGGATGACAAAGAAAGAGGTGCTCCAGCTGCTAGGCCCTCCTGATCTTGAGAATAAAGAAGCAGGCTCCAAAGCGATGTCGTTTTATTATAAAAACCAAGGAATTAGAGTTGGTATGGACCCAAAAGGGCGAGTCGCCACAATCATCCTGGATAAGAATTTTCGTGGTAAAACGATACATGGAGTTGGTATTGGAAGCCGAAAGGAAGATGTCCTAAAAGCTTACGGAAAACCAACACAGACAAGACAAATGTTTAATGTTGAAGTACTGGAATATCATCAGATAGGGAAGGGAGGCGTGTCTTTTTTTATAAAGAATGGGAAAGTTCATGAAATTATCATTGGAGGAATAGTTCGGTAAAGCTTGCAAAATAAAAATGTACTATATAGAAATG
>CAZBKV010000295.1:0-3632 GCA_964492575.1 uncultured Verrucomicrobiota bacterium
CCTTATCGGCGCTCACTTTCAAGATCGCAAGAAAGATCGCCGGGCCGATGAGGCACCAGGAAAGACCAACAGCACGGCCGAACAAAACGGCTGTCATCGTGAGAAGAATCACAAATGGCAGCAATAGGATCCGCGTGCCCGTAAGATGGTAAGCTTAACTACCAAAATTAACGTTACAGGACAAGGAACGTCCGCTCCTTCTTCGTAAGAGGATAAAAAGAGGAAGCCTCAGAAGAAAAAAGGAGGGGAACGGAAGTGGGCACGCTCACGAGAGATGCCGAAGCATCTTACCCGGAGCACATCCGTTCCCCCTTCCTTAAAATGCCTCCCATTCAAAGAAAAAGCAACCCTAAAAATTCACAAACCATCCTCAATTCCCATATTCGTTCGTTACCAACTCTGTAAAAAACCAAACCACTAGGACACATCCGCATCCCCCAAAAACATACAAGGAAAAAGAAAAGAAGATCCCAGCAAGGCCGGCCCACACGAAGCAACCGACGCTGTTCCATTGACACCTCTCAACCGCCCGATAGAGTGGCTTTGTTATGGAACGGATCGACACGGACGACCGAATCCGTCTCTTCGGCGTTCGTCAAAACAACTTAAAAAATCTCAACCTGGAACTTCCACTAAACCAGCTCATCGTCATTACCGGGTTGAGCGGAGCCGGGAAAAGTTCCCTTGCCTTTGAGACGCTCTTTGCCGAAGGACAACGCCGGTATATCGAGACGTTCAGCCCCTACGCCCGGCAGTTTCTCGATCGGATGGACCGTCCCCAGGTCGACCGAATCGAAAACATCCCTCCGGCAATTGCCATCCAGCACCGCAATACCGTCCGTTCTTCCCGTTCCACCGTCGGGACATTGACGGAGATCTGCGACTACATGCGAGTGGTCTGGCCGCATGTGGCCCAGCTCCGATGCAAACAGTGCGGTCGTCCGGTCCGCAAGGAGACCCCGGACTTGGTCTGGGAAGAGGTCTTTCGCCAATGGCCCGGGGCCGAGGTCCTGATCACCTTTGTGTTGGAGTTAAGCGAAAAACTCTCTGTGGAAGAGACCGCCGAGCTGGTTCAACGGCAAGGGTATCAGCGGGTCTGGTATCAAGGTCGACCGATCCGACTGGAGGAATGGACCCAGCAAACAACCGGCAAACATCCGGCAGCACTGGAGATTATCCAAGATCGAGTTCGTCTTTTGTCCGAACATCGAGCTCGATTTGTGGAGGCAGCCGAACAGGCTTATCACTTCGGAAAAGGCCGACTCCAGGTTCGCCTCTTTCGAACTGCAGAAGGCACCCCTCCTTCCGAAAAAGAGGGACCGACCATCCTCTATTTTTCCCGTCACCTTCACTGTGCCCATTGCGACATTGAGTACCGGGATCCTACCGTGGCACTCTTCAGTTTCAATCATCCGCTGGGGGCTTGCCCTCAATGCCATGGGTTCGGCCGGGTTATCGACATCGACTACCGCCGCGCGATCCCCAACCCAGATCTCTCCATTGAAGAAGGGGCCATCAAACCATGGCAAACCGGCATGGGACGGGAATGCTATTGGGATCTAATCCGCGTCTGCCGTGCAAAAGGGATTCCGACCGATGTCCCTTTCCGGGAACTCGATCCGGAATGGCAGCGGTACATCATCGAAGGAGACCCGGAGTACGGCAAAGATCCGGAACACGAATGGCCTTACTGCTGGTACGGACTCAAAGGCTACTTCCGATGGCTTGAATCCCGCACTTACAAGATGCACGTACGGGTCCTTCTCTCCCGCTACCGGGTGTATCGGACCTGTCCGGCTTGCCAGGGATCTCGGTTCCAGCCAGAAAGCTTGCTCTACCGGATCTTTCCCGAATCGGAGGAAGAAAAGTCCGCCATCCCCCTAAGCGGACTGACCATCGCCGATTTCTACGCCCTACCGATCCCCCGTGCCCTTGCGGTGGCTCGGGCGTTGCAACGTCGATTCGAAGGGCGGGAACAACGCCATCCGGTCCGTGTCGCTCTGGAAGAAGTCGTCCGACGGTTGGAATACCTCATCGAGGTCGGCCTAGAATACCTAACCTTGGACCGCGCCGCTCGAACCCTTTCTGGTGGGGAAACCGAGCGGGTCAGTCTTGCTACGGCCCTGGGAAGCGAATTGGTCAATACCCTCTACGTCCTGGACGAGCCAAGCGTAGGCTTGCATCCACGAGATACAAATCGACTCCTCCGGGTCCTACGCCGACTGCGGGACCTGGGCAATACCGTCGTCGTCGTTGAACACGACCTATCCATCATCCAGGCCGCGGACCACTTACTCGAATTAGGCCCCGGCCATGGCCAATCCGGCGGGGAAATCGTCTTCCAGGGCTCGGTCGAAGAAATCCAGCGAAGTCAACGGTCCCTGACCGGAGCCTATCTCTCCGGTCGAAAAACAATTCCCCTGCGCCCACGCCGACCGGTCCGTTTCTCCCAAAACCCATCCGGCACCCCTAGAAAAGACGGCAATCTCCCTTTTCTCTTCCTCAAACACGCCACCAAACACAACATCCGGGACCTAAGCGTCCGCATCCCCCTCCATCGTTTTGTCTGTATCACCGGTGTCAGTGGCTCCGGAAAGACCACTCTCATCCAAGAACTCCTTCTCCCGGCTCTGTTAAAACAAATCTATGGGGAGACCCCGGAGCCGTTCCAGGATCGGGACGTCGAGGAGTTGCCGGAAGAAGAGGAGCTATGGGACGCAGGGTTGGAATTGGATGTCCCCCTCGAACTGGAAGGTTGGGAATCCATTGACGACGTCGTCTGGGTGGATCAATCCCCGGCCGGCCGGACGCCTCGTTCCACCCCGGCCATCTATGTCGATGCCTTGGATCCCATCCGTTATCTTTTCGCCCAGACCCCCCAGGCCCGATCGGCGGGGCTGGATGCCCGAGCCTTTAGTTTTAATTCCACCCAAGGGCAATGTCCCCGATGCCGAGGCAACGGATTCGAAAAAGTCGAAATGCAATTCCTCAGCGACGTCTACATCCGCTGTCCGGAATGTGACGGCCGCCGGTATAAACCAGAAGTTCTTAAGGTTCGTCTCGACTGTCCTTCCCTCCGCCGATCCTGGAACATCGCCGAACTACTAGAGGCGACGGTGGACGAAGCAGTCGATTTCCTCTCTAAACTCGATCATTACTATGCCTATGAAGCGGTAGATCGCCTTCGCTGTCTTCAAGTCGTCGGCCTAGGATACCTCCAGATGGGACAACCCCTCCATACCCTCTCCGGCGGGGAAAACGAACGAATCAAACTGGCCCGTCACCTGGCCCAATCCGAGGCCTTCTCGCGATCTCGTCCATTCGAATCTTTCTCCCACCTTCTTTTCCTCTTTGACGAACCGACCACAGGGCTTCATCTGGAAGACGTCCGTCAATTGGTAGAGGTCTTCCAACAACTAGTGGACATGGGGCATTCAGTGGTGGTAATCGAACACAACCCGCATTTTATCCTCTGTGCGGATTGGGTGATTGATCTGGGACCGGAAGGAGGCGACCGCGGCGGCCAGATCGTCTGCGAAGGCCCTCCGGAACAGATCATGGCCTGCTCCCAGAGCTATACCGGCCAAGCCCTCCGCCAATGCTTGAATTCTCAACGGGCTTGATTTTCCGGT
>CAZBKV010000295.1:3642-3953 GCA_964492575.1 uncultured Verrucomicrobiota bacterium
GTTACAGACAGACGGAGGGATGGCAGAGTGGTCTAATGCACGCGCCTGGAGAGCGCGAGTGGGCTAAAACCCACCGGGAGTTCGAATCTCCCTCCCTCCGCCAGATTTTTATACCCCCAAACATCTCATTCGTTTCCCAGGAAAAGAGTGCTCGGGTCGGGGTACATAGTCCCAAATCGATCCCCGCCCTCCCATCACCTCTATCCTCGAACCACTCCTTACCTACGCAAAATCATTCCATTTGTACAAATTACTAATTTGCCACCCCGTGGATCATCCATTTGAAAAAGACCTTGATATCTCTTATAAAG
>CAZBKV010000296.1:0-3013 GCA_964492575.1 uncultured Verrucomicrobiota bacterium
CGATCCTGCAACGCCTTCCCAAATATGTCTGGCAAAAGGTCCGGGAGGTCGATTTGCGGGCCTTAGGCATTTCGGACCTAGGCCATTTTCCGGTTCGTTTCCGCGGCATGCCGAATGTCCCGGAGCTGTTTTATAATGGCAAGCGAATGACTCTGGCCCGGTGGCCCAATCGAGGCTGGCGGACCATCCGAAAGATCATTGACACTGGTTCCATCCCACGACACGGAGATACTTCCAACCGTCCCGGCGTTTTTGAATACTTTGGCGTACGTCCCAATCATTGGGATCCGGAAGAAGGAGTCTGGCTTCGTGGATTTTGGTGTTATGACTGGGCCTGTGAATCGATTCGAGTCGGTTTGATAGATCCTACCCGACACTGGATTACCTTAGCCGCTCCTGCCTATTATGGGATCCGACAAGGCAATCCTTCCCCACGACGCTGGTATGCCTGGAACGTGCTCGAAGAGCTGGATAGTCCGGGCGAGTACTACATCGATCGAAAGCGTGGCAAGCTCTATTTCTACCCTCCCGGTCCACTGCAAGAGTCCCGAATCGTTTTATCCACGTTGAACGGACCGGTGGTTCGAATGGACAATGTCTCGCATCTGATCTTTCGCGGTTTCGTGGTGGAAGAGAGTCGAAACACGGGAATCGTAGTCCGTGGCGGCCAAGATGTCCGAATCCAAGCCTGCACGGTCTGCAACACGCGATTGCTGGGAATCGAAATTCAAGGCGGGTCCCATCACACCGTTGCGGCCTGTGACATCCATGACACTGGCACCGGCGGAATCCTCCTTGCTGGTGGAGATCGACGTTCCCTTACTCCGGCCCATCATCAGGCCGTCAACAACCATATCTGGCGCTTTGCCATCCACAAACTGACCTACTCTCCGGCTATTACGCTGTCCGGCGTTGGCAACCGCGCCGCCCATAACCTCATCCATGATGCTCCCCATGAAGCCATTGCCATTCATGGGAATGACCATGTGTTTGAACTCAACGTGGTCCACCATGTCTGCATTGCCTCGGATGATGCCGGGGCTTGTTACAAAGGCCGGAACCCTTCCTGCCGTGGAAATCTGATCCGCTGGAATTTCTGGTACGACATTGGTGCTCCCATGGGACATGGCACCGCAGCGATTTATTTTGACGACGGCGACGGGGGCGACATCGTCTACGGCAACGTCTTTTACCGTTGCGGCGAGCCCGGGAAAGGGAACTTCGGCACGGTCTTCTCTCATGGAGGGTTCGGTATTCGGGCGGAAAATAACATCTTCATCGAATGCAAACGGGCCTTGGGATCCTCGCCCTGGGGTTTTCAGCGATGGAAGGCGTTCTTAGAGTCGCCGTTGATGCATCGACGCTTATTGGAAGAGGTCGACATTACCAAACCGCCTTACACAACCCATTATCCGGAACTGGTAGGATTTCTGGATCCCCAACCGGATCAACCCCGCGTCAGTTGGGCCCGAAACAACGTCTTTGTTCGATGTCCTAAAATCTCATGCGGGAATTGGCAGGTGGATCCCAAGGAAAACTGGATCACGAATCAGGATCCAGGGTTTGTAGATCCGGCTCACGGAAACTTTGCTCTCCGGCCTGACTCGGAAGTCTATCGCCGGTTGCCTGGATTTCGACCGATCCCGTTTGATCAGATCGGCTTGGTAGCCGACGCGTTGCGTCCCAACCCACCAAAACAAAAGTGGAATCCCTAAAACCCGAAACCGAAGGCCTAAACATGTCGGACACAACAACCAATCCTTTTGACCTGGCGGCGGATCGATACGACGCCTGGTTCGAATCCGAGGAAGGACGGCCGCTGTTTGCTCTGGAACTGCGGTGTCTGAAAGAGTTACTTGGCCCCTTGACCGGGCGATGGTTAGAGGTCGGGGTAGGGACCGGTCGATTTGCCCAGGCCCTCGGAATTCAGGAAGGGGTCGATCCTTCCGAAGCCGTCCTGCGCTATGCGGCCCAACGGGGGATCCGCACCCAAGTAGGCACGGCGGAGGCGCTGCCGTACCCGAATGAGAGCTTCGATGGCGTGTTGATGGTCGTGACCATCTGTTTTGTGTCCGATCCTCAGCAAGCGGTTCGGGAAAGCGCTCGTGTCCTTCGGCCCGGTGGCCGGCTCGTCGTGGGCCTTGTGCCGGCAGAGAGTCCTTGGGGCCGCCTTTACCGCGAGAAGGCCCGTTCCGGCCATCTTTTTTATTCCCATGCCCGGTTTTATACCTGTCGCCAGGTCATTGAGTGGGCGCAAGCCGCTGGATTGACCTTACAAACCGCACGCAGCTGTCTCTTCACGCCACCGGGACAACCTGTCGAGGAAAACCAGTTCGAGGACGGGGCGCTGGAACACGCCGGATTCGTCGCCATGGCTTTTGGGAAGGTACCTAAATAGAAATCCTGCCGGCTATTTCCTATTGAGTTTGGCTTTTGACCAAATCTTCCAGTCGCCCTTTCCAGTCCGGTCGGTTGGAAGTACGATCCAGGAGCAGAAGCTTCATATCTAGAACCCGTCCCGGCCGGGCCGGTTCATAAGCCTTCTGGGCAATGGCCTGAATCTGTTGGACCACCTCTGGGTGTTGAGCGGCCACGTTGTGTTGTTCTCCCGGATCTGTGGCCAGGTCGTAAAGCTCCCATCCTTTTCCCCGGCGCCGATGAACCCCTTTCCAATGTCCGAGCCGAACGGCGCAATTCTTCAAACTCGTTCCCCAGAACAGCCAGGAATGCTGGCATTGTTTTCCTTTCCCAAGCAGGGTCGGGACCAGCGAAATCCCTTCCGCACATGAAGGCAACGGTGCGCCGGTCAGCTCGGCGATTGTCGGCATAATATCCGTAAAAGTACAGAGCAGGTCCGTCGTCCGTCCTGGTTGAATCACTCCCGGCCAGTATACAAAGGCCGGGACCCGAAGCCCTCCTTCGTAGAACGTCCCCTTACTCCCTCGCCATGCAAAACCGGTTCGAGGATCGACATTCGGCGCAAAGAACCCACGGGGATGATCCTTTGAGCGAA
>CAZBKV010000296.1:3023-3245 GCA_964492575.1 uncultured Verrucomicrobiota bacterium
GGCCGAGATCCTGAAGTAGTTGGACCAACTCCCCGACCTGCCGGTCCATCAGGTTGACCATGGCCGCCCGGGCCCGGATTTGGGGATCTTTTGCCCACGGTTTTCCAGCATACCGTTTCCAGGACGGATCCGATTCGGGGATCTGGAAATAGGGATGGGGTAAGGTCCAGGCGCAGTAACAGAAAAACGGTCGATTCCGATTGGCTCGAATGAATTTTTTGG
>CAZBKV010000296.1:3255-3946 GCA_964492575.1 uncultured Verrucomicrobiota bacterium
CTTCAAAGATCAAGTACGCGGAATATTGCGAGCCGGTTTGTCCGTTGTTCTTCCAGAGGGGGACGACCTGGCTGTTTCGAATCAGGTAACGAGGATAATACGAGTGGGCATGGGTTTGGTCGTAGTAACCGAAAAACACATCAAACCCATGTTTTTCCGGCACGCCTTCGGTCCCTCGGGCTCCCAGACCCCATTTTCCAAAGCCCCCGGTGGCATATCCGATGCGTTTGAGCATCGAGGCAATTGTAGGTTCATCTGGACGAATCGAGATGGTCGCCCCATTGTTTCGGATGCTCATATGACCGGGAGAACGACCGGTCATCAGGGCACATCGTGCCGGTGCACAGACATGACCTCCGGAAAGCAGTTGCGTAAAACGTAGACCTTCCTGCATCAGACGATCCAAGTTTGGGGTTTCCAGGATCGGATGCCCCAGGGCGGACATCTCATAATACCCCCAGTCATCCAGCAGGATATAAACGATGTTGGGATGGGAGACCGGTCCTGCAGCCCATAACGCCGCCTGGGCAAGCCAAACACCAAGTCCGATGATCCAGCGTTTCATACCTTAAAAATTGGACGTAAGAAAGCACCTCTGAATTTCATTCTGTCCAGAAAGAAGGCCCGTTCGATGAAAATTTCTTCCTTTTCCACATTCTGCCGAGGGGTAGCGACATGAGGTCCGTTTCTC
>CAZBKV010000297.1:0-3930 GCA_964492575.1 uncultured Verrucomicrobiota bacterium
ATATCCGACGCCGAGAGGAACGTAGGCGCCAGCTGGCTCTCCTCCTCTTTGAGGAGGCTCTATTAACTTTATCGCTGCAGCTTACTCCAATGGAACGTCTCGCCTAACCCCTCTCTCATCCAGGGTTGACAGCAGGACCAAAGGCGATAGAGTGTGCCTCTCGTGATTGAATTGAGGAACCGGTAGAGAAAAAAGACGCCTATGCCAAATACCAAATCAGCCAAAAAACGATTACGGCAGAGCGAAAAACGACGACTCCGAAACCGCAGTTACAAGTCGCGGATTAAGACGCTGGAGAAGAAGTATCTTGCTACGTTAGCGGAAGGAAATCGGGAGGCGGCGGAGAAGGCGCTGAGTGAGGTCTTCTCGGCAATCGATAAAGCCGTCAAGGCCGGCGTCATTCACTGGGCTACCGGAGATCGAAAGAAGTCCCGGCTTTCCAGTAAATTAGGACAACTGGCCCAGGCCGCCGCGTAAGCAAGTAAAAAACCTCCTTTCTTTTCAAAGTTTTCCCTCTTTCCCCGGGAAATTTTTCCCGGGGAATTTTTGTGCGAAACCCAGGATACGATAACGATAAGAAAAATCTAAAGGATTCCCCCTCACTCCTCTACCAGACAAGCCCGGAAGAACGCACAAGGTGCAGGAGCCTGGACCGAGGCATCGGGTGCAAGAAGCAGGAATCCATTATTATTAATTATCGTGCCGGTCAGAAGAGAGGACCAACTCTCCAGGTCAGGACTCACATCGATCGAAACCGAATCCCCCGGCAGCCCAGAAAGGAGGAAATACCGGTCCAGTTCCGGATGATCCGCGTTCCAAGCCCACGAGAAGATCCGCAACCGCCCAGGATGCCCTCGGAGAATGATCGCATTCGCCCCAAACAGGTAAAGCTGGTCCGGCCCAGCTACGATTCCCAAAAACGGCCCTGGATAGGGCAACAGCATCCTTTCCCAATGTTCCCCGTCCTCGCTGGTCAGAAGTTCCCCATATATGGTGACGGCGTAAAACTGTCCTTGAAAGACGCACACGTCGACGATCCAGTCCTGCGTCGGAACAGAGAGTTGCTCCCATTTCCGGCCATCAACACTGGTCCACATCGTTCCATTCTCACCCACAGCCACAAAACGGTCGGAGAGCCATCGGACTCGGTAGATCCAATTGGTGGTCTGGGTCGAAACCAGGGTCCACTGGACCCCATCTTCACTCCAGTAGAGGCTCCCCTGATCTCCACAGACGACCAGCGTTTGTTCGTTGGCCGCTGCCCCGGAAAGGGTCGGGGAAGAAGGGATTTGGGCGGCAAACTCCCATTGAGTTCCATCCGGACTTTGCAAAATGATCCCTTCTCCTCCGGCTGCATAAAATCGGTCTTGGAACCAGGCCACTCCTTGCAAATCTTGATCTGTCACATTCTGGGTGGCTGCATTCCATTGGAGTTGATTGGTCGACCAGAGAGCGAGCCCTCCGGTCCCGACCGCCACATAATGCTGATCGTGGGCCGCAAGCCCCAGAATCACCTGGTTGGCTGCGGAGTCTGGAGGCACCCCAACATCCCATTCTGTTCCGATCGAACTTGCCAACACCATCGCAAAATCTCCTCCGATCAGCACCCTCCCATTCCCATACCATCCATCCCAGAACCAGTTTCGAAGGCTGTCCCCTAGCTCTCTCCACTCATACGTCCCAAACGGACCGGTCTGGGTTCCGTACAAAAGGATTCCTGCTTCCCCTAGGACCAACACCTCCGGCCCGATCCATACGGCAACCCAGTAGTTCCAATCCGGCGCATAGGGCTGTTGATGAATCTGATCGGCCCAAACCGAATAAAGTCGAAGTTGAAGGGCCCCTTCCCCAACGACTAATTGAACGGTTTCGTTTCCTGCTACGTCATAGAGATTCGCCGTCGTATGGGGAGAGAGAATCGACCAATGCTGACCATCCGCTGAACGAAGTAAAGTCCCGTTGT
Organism: uncultured Verrucomicrobiota bacterium; assembly: GCA_964492575.1. GTDB lineage: Bacteria > Verrucomicrobiota > Verrucomicrobiia > Limisphaerales > CAZBKV01 > CAZBKV01. Next base: position 1,964 of record CAZBKV010000297.1, read on the forward strand.
CCCCCACCACCCAGTAGGACGAGGCAAAGTAACGGACCCGGTTCAAATTCTCTGTCGTCCCACTCGAAACTTCCACCCAGTCCACCCCATTGGTGCTCCAGGCGATAAAACCGCCCTCTCCCACCGTCACAAAGCCGTTTTCCCCATAGGTTACGCTTCGAAGCCAGGGTTGCCCCTTCAGCCGATGCAACGTCCAATCCAAAGCATTGGTGGAGGTATACACACTGCCGTTGTCTCCAACCGTAACCAGACAGTCCTCACTCGCTGTAATCGATTCCAACCAATCTTCCGTCTGCAAATCGATTCGCGTCCATTGATCCAACCGATTCGTCTCCGCTACCAGGATCGTGCCCCGAGCCCCACTGATCACGATCTTCGAGCCAAACCACGTCACTCCCCGAAGGGCATTGGTCGTGGGCGTAGGGTGAAAGATCCAAAGGGTCAAATCGGCACTGGAGTAGACCATCCCCCGCGGCCCGACCTGAATCAGAAGACCATCCACAAACGTCGCATCGTACACATCAAGCCCGTGCGGCAAGGGATAACTCCAGCGCCATTGGATCGGATGAGTCTGCCCCCACGTCAAATTCCCTGCCGCTCCCACGAACCAAACCAACAGTCCCGCCACCCACGCCTCTGTCGCAGTTGGAAATCTTCTGTCCTTTTTCATCGTGTTCTTGGTTTGGGTTGCGTTGGAAGGGAAAACGCTCAGGACTCTCCTTCGATCAACTGCGCATAAGCTTGGGCATCGAGGAGTTGGGAAACCTCCTCCGGACAGGTTAGCTCCACCTTGAAAAACCACCCCTCCCCATACGGGTCGCTATTGACCAAACCTGGATCTTGTTCCAGCTTGGTGTTGACTTCTGTGACCCGGCCGCTGAGAGGAGCATAGATGTCACTTGCTGCCTTGACCGATTCCACCACCGCACAGGCCTCCCCTGCTTTCAGCTCCTTTCCAACCTGAGGAAGCTCCACATAGACCACGTCGGTTAACTCCGTCTGAGCATGATCCGTAATCCCCACCGTGGCCGTCTGCCCCTCCACACGAACCCACTCATGCGACTTCGTATATCGCAAATCCTCCGGTATCTTACTCATGACCACCACACACACCATGAAATTGAGCCGGAGTCAATCCCGAACCGGTTTCTCCTCCCAAAGCCCCATCCTTCCTCGTCAAGAACCCCAACTTATTCGCCTCAGACCGCTCCTTATCCTGTCCTCCCACCAAACCACTCCTCTACAAAGATAGGCTCAGCGCTCTGGCCGATGGAAAAGTCAGGAAAAGGGGAAAATTTTTCGGCATTTGTACGGAATCTTGTAGATGAACCATTGACAGAGCATGTTGAAATCTATCAATTAGGGCAGGATTCGAACGTTGTGTTGAAAATCAAAACTCAGAATTAGAAAAGGAGGAGCGATCTTATGGCTACGAAAAAGAAGACCAAGGCACCGAAATACGTGTATTTCTTCGGTGGAGGACGAGCCGACGGAAACGAGTCGATGAAAGACCTGCTCGGAGGCAAAGGGGCGAACCTGGCCGAGATGGCCGGGCACCCAGACCTCCGACTGCCTGTTCCTCCAGGATTCACCATCACCACCGAGGTCTGCACCTACTACTACAAGCACGGCAAGAAGTATCCGTCGGAACTGAAAGGGCAGGTCGAAGAAGCCCTCCGCAAAGTCGAAAAACTCACCGGCAAGAAATTCGGAGATCCGGAAAATCCGCTCCTGGTCTCCGTCCGCTCCGGAGCCCGGATCTCCATGCCGGGAATGATGGAGACCGTCCTCAACGTAGGGTTGACTTCCTACACCCTCCCCGGCCTGATCAAGCAAACTAATAACGAACGATTCGCCTACGACGCTTACCGGCGATTGATCATGATGTACTCCGATGTCGTCATCGAAAAGGCCGGGAACTTGCCGCCCGCCGAAGGAAAAGGAATCCGTCGCCTGATGGATGAACG
>CAZBKV010000298.1:0-3925 GCA_964492575.1 uncultured Verrucomicrobiota bacterium
CTTGATTGGGTTCCATCACTGGATTGTCCACCGAAGGCCCTGGGTGATTTTAAAATTTGCCTCCTCCCTAGATGGCCGAATCGGCACCGAAACGGGGGAATCGAAGTGGATTACCGGCCCACGGTCGCGTGGGGTAGCCATGCGACTGCGGCAAGGGGTGGATGCTATCTTAGTGGGGGTCGGGACCATTCTAGCCGATGACCCTGCGTTGACCGTGCGATGGGGGGATCGGTATTGGATCCGTCAGCCGTGGCGGATTGTGCTGGATCCTCGAGCTCGAATCCCTCTGGAGGCCCAAGTTTTAAACGACCGTTTTGTCGGTCGCACCCTTGTCGCCGTAGGACCGCAAGCGGATGGTAGAGCCCTCGCCGCTCTGCGGCAGCGGGGAGTTTCTGTTTGGCAACTACCGGAAATTGAACCTGGAATCTTGGATCTTCACGAACTTCTCCGTCGATTAGGAGAACAAGGGGTGACTCGACTGCTGGTCGAGGGTGGGGGACGGACTCATGCCCAATTCCTGGCGCAACGGGCTGCCCATGAGCTGTGGGCTTTTTACGCACCGATCCTTCTTGGCGGCCGTCGCTCTCCTCTCGCTATCGCAGCACCGGGAGTGACCCGTCTGCAGGAGGCCTATCGGCTGGAGGAACTTCGAGTGCGCCGATGTGGTCCGGATCTTTTGGTATGCGGTCGGATTAAGTATCCGAGCCTTTCGACAACGCCTTAACGGTTTGCTCCAAGCTTTCCGGATCCTCTACATGGTGGACTTCCAGGGAGCGATCAATGCGACGGAGAAATCCGGTCAGGGTCGTTCCTGGGCCTAACTCAATGAATCGGCGGAATCCCTGCTCGATCAGGTACTGCATGGAATCCTCCCAACGGACCGGGCTGACCAGTTGTTCGACAAGTCGAATGACAATGTCGGAGGGTGCCCCGTGAGGCCGAGCCGTCACGTTGCTCAGAACCGGAACGGCCGGAACGTTGACCGGGACATTTCGAAGCGCTGCTTCAAACTCGGCCCGTGCCGGTTCCATCAAGGGACTATGATAGGCCCCGGCCACCGGAAGGAGGACCACACGTCGTGCCCCGGCTTCTTTGAATCGCGGCAAAGCTGCTTCAACCTTGGACTTTTCCCCGGAGACGACGATTTGACCGGGACAGTTGTAATTGGCAGGAAGGATTCCTTGCTCCTGGCAGATTCGTTCCACCGTCTCCCGATCCAATCCAAGGACCGCTGCCATCGCTCCTTCGGACTGTTCACAGGCCTGTTGCATCAACTCACCGCGTCGACGGACGAGGCGAAGTCCATCGGCAAACGTAAAGACCCCGGCGGCCGTGAGAGCTGTCAATTCGCCTAGGGAAAGTCCAGCTGCGGCATCCCAGCGGAGCGGAGGGAAGGCTTCCCGGAGCAGATCGAAGGCGATCCAGCTTACAAGGAAGATTCCCGGCTGGGCATGTTCGGTTCGGGTCAAGGTCGCCTCATCTCCCTCAAAACAAATTCGGCTGAGGGAATATCCTAGCAGGGTATCGGCTTGTTCGAACCATTCCCGTGCTTTGGGAAAGGCCTCCGCGAATTTTTTCCCCATGCCTACGTATTGGGCGCCTTGCCCGGCAAAGAGCAATGCCGTCTTCTCCATGGTGGAGGCAGTTAATCGAATTTTCCGCGAGCTGGGAAGAACAGAGGCGGTCTGAAAGCGAGAAGGGGGGGGCGCACTCGAAATTTCAACTCTTCTGTTCTTTTGTCTGGGGTTAGAGAGCGCTCGCGATGCAGTAACAAATAACGCGATGAGTCTTATCCAAAGGCAAGATGGAGTTGAATGCCATGCTTTGGAAAACGAATGAAGCGGTAGGAATCCCATCCTAGTTTGGGGTCGACCGATAAAAAATGGAGGCGGAGGTCGGATTCGAACCGACGTATGGGGCTTTTGCAGAGCCCTGCCTTACCACTTGGCTACTCCGCCATCCTTTTCTAGGTTATTAGCCTAGCGTTTTTCGCTTGGATTGCAAGTCCTCTTTTTCCTCTGCCCATTTCTCAAAGCCGTAATGTTGTCTACGAAAACAGTCCGTCTGCTAACCATTTCGGACTTGTGAACCTTCCCTATAGCAAGTAGGATACCAATATGGCCGAAGGGCCCCTACTTTCACAACGCCTGTCCATGCAACAGGTGCTGGCGCCGCAAATGCAGCAGTCTCTTGCCCTGCTGCAGGCGCCCGCCTTGGAACTTCGTGCGCTGGTCGAACAGGAACTGGAGCAGAATCCGGTTCTGGAAGAGATCCCCATTGAGGAAGTCCTCCAGCGCCGCCGTCGGGAAGAAGAAGGGGAGCTGGCTTCCCAACATGACCCGGCCGAACCTCCTTCCGATATCCAACTCGATCCCACCAAGGAGGACAAAGAACCGGTGGATGATTTCCAGGCGGAAGTGGAACGGATCATGCAATTAGATGAAGAGTGGCGCGAGTTCTTCTCCCGTGCGAATCCACCCCTTCGAAGTCAGGAAGAGGAGGAAGAACGGCGCCGGTTTCTCTTTGATTCCATTGTGGCGCGGACTTCGTTGCAGCAGCATCTTTTGGATCAGGTGCGGCTGACGGATTTTTCCGATCGAGAGAGGGAAATTGCCGAATACATTGTGGGGAACGTAGACGACAATGGATATCTAAAGAGCTCGATTTCGGAAATCGCTTTGGCTACTGGCTCGTCTCCGGAAGAAGTGAAACGGGTGTTGAAGGTGGTTCAGTCTTTTGATCCTCCAGGGGTGGCTGCGCGGGATTTGAAGGAGTGCCTTCTTTTGCAACTGGAACGGGCTGGTCGGACGGATTCCCTCGAGTATCAGATAATTCAGGATCATATGGATCTTTTGGCCCGACGTCGGGTTCCTGAGTTAGCCCGAGCCTTGGGACGACCCATCCACGAGATTGAAGCGGCCATCGAACGGATCAGTCACCTCGAACCTAAACCCGGTCGAGAATTTGCTCCGGATGAAAACAGCTATGTGGTGCCCGAACTGACGGCTAAGAAAGTCAACGGTCGCTGGGTGGTAGAGGCCCGTACAGAATTGATCCCTCATTTGCGGATTAGTAATTACTACAAGGACCTCATGACGAATCCGGACAGCTCGGAGGAGGTCCGGAAATATATCCGTGATCGTATCCGAGCCGGAAAATTCTTAATCAAATGCATTCATCAGCGTCAGGAGACGTTGTTGAAAATTGCGCAGGAGATTGTTTCTCGTCAGGAGGAGTTTTTCGAGCGAGGGCCTCGTTATTTGAAACCGTTGACCATGGCGCAAGTGGCAGAGGCAGTGGGGTTGCATGAAACGACGGTGAGCCGTGCCGTAAATGGGAAATACATTGAGACTCCGTGGGGGATTTACGAGCTTCGAGATTTCTTTATGGCTGGGGTTCAGACTGACAACGGAGAAGAGGTCTCAAACGCCTCGGTCAAGGAACGAATCGCCGAAATGGTCCGTCAAGAAGATCCCCGCAGTCCTCTTTCTGATGAAGAGATTGTCCAACGACTTGCCCAGCAAGGGATTCATATTGCCCGTCGAACCGTAGCCAAATACCGCAGTGAACTAGGGATTCTTCCTTCCCATCTCCGTCGGATATACAGCACTTGAAAGAGGCTTCTTGGATTTGACGATTTGGAGAGAGCCCTGAAAAATTACCCGATGAGTTCATGTCTTATAGTGTCAACATTTTTAAATTACTGGAAGAAGTCGAACCCCCGCTCCGGAAGGTTCTGATCGGGATCCTTGAGGAGATTGAGCATCAACGAAAACAGTGGGAGGAGAGCGTTACTAAGACGGAGTTTCAAGAACTCAAAGAGGTCGTAGCCGATCTTGCTGCGGCGCAAAAGAAGACCGAACAACAGATTCATGAACTTGCTGAGGCCCAAAGACAGCTGACCGAGGCTCAAAGACGGACCGAA
>CAZBKV010000299.1:0-2640 GCA_964492575.1 uncultured Verrucomicrobiota bacterium
ATCCGACCGAGCCGGACCGGGTGGCCGAGGCCGTGGCGATCTTACGATTACGCCATGTGGTCATTACTTCGGTGGCCCGGGATGACCTGCCGGATGGGGGAGCCGAACATTTTCGTCGGACGATTGAAGCAATTCGGGCACGGGTCGGACAGGTGGTAATTGAAGTTTTGGTTCCGGATTTTCAAGGGGATCGCAGGGCGATTCGAACGGTATTAGCCGCCCGCCCCCATATTTTTAATCACAACTTGGAAACTGTGCGCCGAATCACTCCCCTGGTTCGTTCGAAGGCTACGTATGAGCGAAGTTTGGAAGTCCTTCAGATGGCGAAAGAAGAAGCTCCCTATCCCCTAAAGACAAAGTCCGGGTTGATGTTGGGTTTAGGAGAGACGGAAGAAGAGTTGTTTGAGGCATTGGAAGATCTGCGGCAGGTAGATTGCGATTTTTTAACCTTGGGACAATACCTGCCCCCATCTCGAACGGCCTATCCAGTCCATGCTTACATCCCACCGGAGAAATTCGAAGCGTACGGACGTCGGGCTCGGAAGATGGGTTTTCTGTATGTGGCCAGCGGCCCATTGGTCCGCAGTAGTTATCAAGCTGATCTTGTCTCTTCGACGATTTTGGGAGATTTTCGGACCCAATTCTCAAAGGGACGTTCTTCCCGGATTTTATAAAAGAATCTTCATTATATCCATTATCCATCTTTTACCTCTTTTTATTTTTCTCAACATGGGAGCCAAAATAAGGGACAAACAGAAGAGTGATACCACAGAGTTCATCCGAAAAATCAGCTGGATCGTTGAAAGAAAAGGCCTCTTAGAAGAGAAAAACGCCGGATCGGAGAGCATGACCGCAATGGGTGCAAAGGAAGGAATTTTCGCGGCGGCTTGAGGACAAGCCGCCCTACCTACCCCTGAGCATTCGAAAGGGATTGAAGGTAGGACGTGTTGTCCTCAACGCGCCAGGGCCCCCATTTGTGGTAAGACGCGTTGTCCCCAACGCGCCGGGGAAAAATGGACAGATGCTTTTTCAGACAAACTCTAGGAAAGCCCATGAGCAGGAGGGCCTGAAAAGTTTTCTTTTCACAACACCGTCAACGGATGACGTACCCGATCCAACGCACCCCGTGTCACCCCTAATTGATGCATCAAGCGAAGTTCCCGCCAAAGTTCCCGTCCCGACTTTGCCCCACAAAGCACCGCCTGATATCCCTGCAAGACGTTTCGACACTCTTCCGCTCCCTCCCCCAAAAACTCAATCCGCAAATACCGTACCCCAGCCTGAAGAAATGCCGGAATATACTCCGCCCCACTCTGCGCCAACGCATTGAACACCGTATTCCGACAACCGGCATCGGATCGGACCGGATGTTCCGCCCCTTTCCGATCCCGAAGGGCCATCTGATGCCGCCGACACGCCCGACCACATTCCGGATATCCCCGAACCCGACGCAGAAACGCCGCCCATAAACAATGCTGCATGTGGAACATCGGCATGTGTTGATGGACCACGACCTCGATACGACTCGGCTCCGTCTCCTGAAGAAATCGAAGGAGTTGTTCCCCGTTCAGGTCATAAGAAGCGGTGACCCGTTCCAGCCCCTTCTCCTCCAGCCACCATTGGGCCGTAAGAGGATTGGCGACGTTGAGGGTGTAATCCCCCACACAGCGGAATCCGGCGAACCATTCCAGATGATCTGGAGCCCGAACCAAAAACCCATCCGGCTCGGCTTCCCGTAGGATCCGTCCCATCCATTCCTCCCCCGGCCGGACGACGCGTGGCGGGGCCAGGAAGATCCAGGCTTCTTCGCCCTCCCCATCGGATCGGGAAACGATTTGTCGGTAGCGCTGCACCATCCGGCCGGCGTCTTTCAGGTCCTCCGGCTCGAAGTAAATCCGTCGAATGCCGACCTCCAAAGCCGCTAGCATCTGTTCCTCCGTCCGCACCAACACGCAGAGCTGCGGCGGCACCTCGGCCGAAAAGGTGCAAGACTTCGGCCGGGATGATGCCAGCATGGAAGCGATTCCCTGCTCCGAACGCTTTTCCGACCGAAGGGTCCAGATAGGTCCTCGGATCCGTTGCTCTTCCAATCGGGCGATGGCTTCTCGACGAACCCGGTTTAATTCTCCCAGCGGAAGATACAACCCTTCCGGAATCCGAATCTCTAAAGCCTCCAGGGAAAACGGGGTTTGTCCCAATCGGCCCAACTGCGTTTCTAAGACGGACCGATCCAATGCATGGCGCTCGGCACGGGAAAGGAGGATGCGGGAAGCGGCTTTTCCGATGCGCCCCCCTGAATCTTGAACCGTAAGTTGTAGCGGTTCGCCCTCCTGCCCTTCGATGATCATGCGGACCGGATCTTTCCGTTGCCCTTCCCGGCTCCAGATCCGACGCCACTCCTTTTCCAGCTCCGGATCGCTGGTCTTCCAGACCTCCATCCCCGGTTGAACCTGTGCAAGTTCTTTTGTCCTGGGGCCAATCTGGAGTTTCCAGACGCCGTTCCCCAAAGCCTGAACCGCGTACACGCGACCGCCGATTTCTTGATCGTCCCAGGCACGAGGACGAACAAAGACTAGACCGTCCCCGGGACGGATTTCCCGGTCGCTTTGGATTTGGATCCATCGACCTGTCCGGCGAAGA
>CAZBKV010000299.1:2650-3923 GCA_964492575.1 uncultured Verrucomicrobiota bacterium
GAAGAACCCGACCGAGCTGGCTCCCCCTTTTTTTGGCTTATCGGCCATGGACCAGTGTGCGATGGTCCGTTCCTAGGAGCCAACCGCTCCCCAGCCCGCGGGAGAAGGCCATCTCCAGCCGGTACCGCAGAGGTTCCACCGAAGGATCCTCCAAAGACGGCAATCGGATTTCCGGATCCACTCGAACCCGATCCAGGGCTTCTCGATAAGCCCGAACCGTGGCGGCAACGTAAGCCGCCGGTTTCAGACGCCCTTCAATCTTCAAGGCTTGGACACCGGCCCGGATCAGATCCGGGATCTGGGACCACAAGGCCAAGTCTCGCGGACTTAAAAGATACCGAACCGGCCCCAGCGGAACCGTCTTCCCATCCACCACCAACTGATACGGCAACCGGCAGGCCTGAGCGCATTCCCCGCGATTGGCGGAGCGTCCTCCTAGGGACTCACTGGTAAGGCATTGACCGGAATACGCCACACACAAAGCGCCGTGCACAAAAACCTCAAGCTGGATCGGACAACCGACAGCATCCAGTTCACGGCGGATCCGGGCAATGTCCTCGATCGACAATTCCCGAGCGAGGATCACCCGTCGGCATCCCAGTTCCCAGGCCATGCGTGCACCGGTGGTGCTGGTAATCGTCATTTGGGTGCTGGCATGAATGGGGAAGTCCGGAGAGATGGCTCGAATCAGCCGGGCAAGCCCCACGTCCTGAACGATGACTCCGTCCACATGCGCCTCGATACAGGCACGGATCAACGCTTCGGCTTCCGACAGCTCCTCTGTGAAAACTAGCGTATTGATCGTGACATACCCACGCAGGCCACGGCGGTGCAGGGTTTGCATCAGCTCTGGCAGTTCCTCCACCGTAAAGTTCCGTGCCCGCATTCGGGCATTCAGTTTGGTAAGCCCGAAGTAAATGGCGTCAGCCCCGGCCTCAATAGCAGCCCGCACGCAATCCCAATCCCCAGCCGGGGCCAAAAGCTCGGGAAGACGGATGCGGTCCGTCCCTCCCACTGCTTCCTGCACGGATGGGAGAGATTCTACCGTGGAGGAAAGTTCCGTTGTCCGTTCCAAAGTACTCATAGCCCTAAAGCTTGTCCAAAAATGGTAAAAGCATCATTCTCGAATGCCCAAGGAAAAGTAGTAGGGCGGCCTGTCCCCAGGCCGCCGCATGAAATTTATCCCCTTTACCCTCGGCGCGTTGAGGACAACGCGCCCTACCGCGACATAGCTTTCGGATGTCAAGGAAAGGTAGGGCGGTTTGTCCTCAAA
>CAZBKV010000300.1:0-1747 GCA_964492575.1 uncultured Verrucomicrobiota bacterium
CCTGCTTTTTATTTTACTATAGTGGAGCACTTTAAGCAATCACCAAGATTTTTTTTGCGGCGGCTTGAGGACAAGCCGTCCTACCTGTCCCTGGGCGTTCGAAAGCGAATTGGAAGGTAGGGCGCGTTGTCCCCAGCGCGCCGGTAGAGGAAAATGGACAGATACCTTTTCGGACAAGCTCTACCGTCGTAAGACGGTGGATTTTCCGAGATTACGACATTATGCCGCTGCATTTTCTTCCTACCCTTGGCTGGCTGTTCGGATGAGCTCCGGATGATTTTCCCGGCTCTCTTTCTGTATTTCTCTAGCCCCAGGCTTGTCGGATCGATTCCTTTTCGGTTCACTCTACTTGGCTATGATTCGACGGTATTCACGGCCGGAGATGCAGCAAATCTGGGAGGAGGAGACGAAACTTTCGATCTGGCTTCAGATCGAGCTCCTTGTCCTAGAGGCCTTGGTGCAGGAAGGAATCGTCCCGGAGGAAGACTTCCGGATCATCCGGGAACGGGCTTCTTTTACGGTCGATCGCTGCCATGAGATCGAAAAGGTGGTGAACCATGATGTCATCGCTTTTACCACTTGTGTGGCTGAGAACATCAACCATCCGGCCAGTCGGTGGTTTCACTATGGGCTGACCAGCAGTGATGTACTGGATACGGCTTTTGCCGTCCAGATGACCCGTGCTGCCGATCTTTTGATTCAGGATGTAAAAGATCTTTTGGCGGCGATTGCCCGTCGGGCAACGGAACACATGTTGACTCCTTGTATTGGCCGGAGCCATGGGATCCACGCCGAGCCGATTACGTTCGGGTTTAAACTGGCCGTGATGTATGACGAATTCCGTCGGGCCTTGGACCGATTGCAGCGGGCTCGGGAGGTAGCGGCCGTCGGGAAAATCTCCGGTGCGGTGGGGACCAATGCACATCTCTCGCCCAAGGTAGAGGCCTATGTGTGCGAGAAGCTGGGACTGCGTCCGGCCTCTATCTCGACCCAGATCGTCCCGCGCGATGTTCATGCCGAGTTCCAGCAGATGCTGGCTTTGGTGGGGGCTAGTATCGAACGATGGGCCGTCGAGTTCCGGCATCTCCAACGGACCGAGGTCCTGGAAACGGAGGAATATTTCAGCAAAGGACAGAAAGGGAGCAGTGCCATGCCTCATAAGCGGAATCCCATTACCTTTGAGCGGCTTTCCGGGCTGGCACGGGTCCTTCGGGCGAATGCAATGGCTGCGTTGGAGAACGTCGCCCTCTGGCACGAGCGGGATATCAGCCACAGTTCGGTCGAGCGGATTATCTTCCCCGATTCCTGCACGTTGCTGGATTACATGCTGGTCCTTCTCAAACGACTGGTCGAAGGGCTCCAAGTCTATCCGGAAAACATGAAGAAGAACCTTGCCCTTTCCTTAGGCCTGTGGAATTCGCAAACCATTCTCCTGGCCCTGGTTCGGAAAGGCTTAAGCCGAGAGCGCGCCTACGAATTGGTCCAACGCAATGCCATGAAGACCTGGGAAGCCAAACATGCCGGTCGGGACGACGCAGATTTCCTAGCCCAAATCAAACAAGATCCGGAAATCACTCAGCTTCTGCCTCCTGAAGAGCTGGACCGGCTCTGTTCCTTGGAGACCCATTTCCGTCACATTCCCGAGCGATTCGAGCGGGTGGGGATTATCCCAGATTCTTCGAAGAGAATTTAAGATCGTTGCGTTTTCTTACGCGGGAGGGGAGAGGTTTACGTACGGTCCGGACGA
>CAZBKV010000300.1:1757-3906 GCA_964492575.1 uncultured Verrucomicrobiota bacterium
GTCTCCATGAAAAAACGTCCGGAGCCACCGTCGAAGGTCCCCCTCAGAATGATGATAAAGAAATAGAAGGTAACAGCGAAGAGCCCACGAAAGGATGACAACCAGCAAACAGTAAAGACAAACAAAGAGAAGCATGTCTTGATCACCGATGACCAGCAGATTTTCTCCATCCATCGGAACTTGGATGAGTCGATACCAAGCGAAAATCCCTGTTAAGGCACTGGCCACTCGCATCCCGAATCCCAACCAAAAGCCATATCGGTCCAAGGGTTCCGAGAGAGAACTATAGTCGAAAAACGTGACAAAAAAGATTGGAAGCAGGGCAAGCAAAAGAACCGAAAAAACAGGATGAACTGTGATGAATTGTATGATCGCGGGGGGAAGATGAATCATGGTTCGTACCTGCCATAACGACCAGAGGGTGAGGATCAGGAAAAAGCCGAGGCCGTAGATGCCAAAGGAGAGAGACGCAGCCAGTGTTCTGTGACGTGGCTGTTTCTTTGGATTCATTGGATTTCCTTGTTTTGGAAGGTTTCTTTTTCCACATGGATTGCGCGCACCCATCCCTTTACAATTTCTTAACAAAATCACCATGTCAACCCGAAATTTCTCTCTGCAGCTCCTCCGAAAAAAACAGAAAAGAGGCCAGGGAGGATCCCTTTTCCATTTTCTCCCGCGCTCTGAGGAGCGTAGCCACCGCGAGGTTCGAATCTCCACTTCGCTTCTGAAGCCTGCATAAGCGATCCCATAAAATCACCAAATTTAAGATTGAAACCCATGTATAGGGTTGACTCAGGAGAACCATTTTCGTAGAAAAATGTCGAAACCCAAATTCTCTGCTACGTGGTGCGATATACGCCCTGAGTAGGCAGAGAGTGACTCCAAAATCTGTAATACAGACAACACAGAAAAAGAGGGAGGGAAGTTTATGCAGGAGATTACAGAAATAAAAGACACCAGTGGCAACCCTGCCCCTTTAGGGCTCCTTGGGTTCGGCATGACTACCGTGCTGTTGAACCTTCATAATGCAGGATTGTTCCCGCTAGGCGCAATGGTTTTGGCCATGGGCATATGCTACGGTGGTCTGGCTCAGATCATCGCGGGAGTGATGGAGTGGCGGAAAGGAAACACGTTTGGAACGACGGCGTTCACCTCCTATGGGCTGTTTTGGCTATCGCTAGTGGCGTTGACCATCATGCCCAGACTGGGATGGGGGAATGCACCGGAGACTTCGGCAATGGTCGCCTATCTGGTGATGTGGGGACTGTTCACTTCGGTAATGTTCATCGGTACACTCCGCCTCAACCGTGCGCTGCAGTTTGTATTCGCTTCTTTGGCAATATTGTTCTTTTTACTGGCTATCGGGGATGGAACCGGTAGCACGGTCATCAAGCAGATCGCAGGGTATGAGGGAGTGATTTGCGGACTTTCCGCTGTCTATACAGGCTTGGCTCAGGTGCTTAACGAACTGTATCAGAAAACCATCCTTCCTTTGTAGCTGGCAGTGGGTCTGATCGGAATCTTGAAGGTTAGCGAGCAAAAATAGCGAAAGATCATCCCCCAGATCGGTGAGTCCATTCTCGCTGAGCGCCTCAATCCAGCGCAAGGTGGGTGGGGAAGGAAATATGTAAGTATCCGTTTTGCTAGCTTATCTGCCTCCAGAGCGGGAGGAGTGAATGGAGTAGTACCTGAAAGAAGAAGGCAAGGGAAAAGCGTTCCTGTAGTTTCAGATGATCGGTTTAGAGGATTCGGCCGGTGTGGCATCGGCGAAAGGGATGGAAAACAGAGCCCTCTTTTTGCTTTCCTTCTCTTAAGCGCAATTTTTGAAATTCCCAAAAGAGACAAAATCCACTCAAAGCCTCCTGTATGTTTCCAACCCGTCACTAAAGACAAGGCGATTTGTCCCGGATCACCGTCATAAAATTACCTTATGCCACCTTAAGGACAACCTTTCTAGAGCTTGGCCAACAAAGGGCATCCGTCCATCTTTCTTATCTCGGCGCGTTGAGGACAACGCGCCCTACCTTTCAATTGCCTTTCGAGCGCTCAGGGGGTAGGTAGGGCGGTTTGTCCCCAAACCGCCGCATGAAATTCCATTTTCCCCTTTTCCCCGGCGCGCTGAGGACAGCGCGCCCTACCGCAAATGGGG
>CAZBKV010000301.1:0-3906 GCA_964492575.1 uncultured Verrucomicrobiota bacterium
CCTGATCTACAACAGATGCAATCTGCACCAACAAATCATGCCCTACGATCAACGCCGGAGGCCGACTCTTTTGAATCGCTTTCTCTTCTCTCCATTCCCACAACGCTTTCAATACAACCAGCCCCTTCGACCGCAACCGTGAACTCCCCCGCAGCCTCCATCGATCCTCCTCTACCTGCTCCGTTTCCCATCGCTCTGGACGGATGAAATCCCCACATATCTCCTCCAGCCACTCCAACCGTCCAAGCCGTTCCAGTTCCGCTTTCTGGTAATCTGCCAAACGTTTCAGATATCGAACATCTTCCAACGCATAACGAACCATACGTTCCGTCAACGGCCGTCTCCCCCAGTTCGTCCGACGTACCGCTTTATCCAGCTCTATCCCAAAGTATTTCCGAAGGAGCGAATCCAATCCATACTGCCTCTCCCCCATCAACCGCGCCGCCACCATCGTATCAAAAAGCCGACGGGGTAAGACACGATACCGCTCATAGAGCAAACTCAAATCATACCTTGCAGAATGCATAATCCCTCCCCCCCCTACCAACCCCCCCCACACCCCCGATAAATCTATCCCTCCCAGCGGATCCACCAGGGCCTCCCCTCCTGCAAAAGCAAGTTGAATCAGACATAGCTTTTCCGGATAAGAAAACTGATTGTCTGCCTCCGTATCAATCGCTACCCATCCACTCTCCCTAATCCGCCGGACTAAGCTCCTTACCTCCTTCCCATCTTGAATCCACCATACCTTTTCCGACCCCCGTCCCTCATTCTCTACCGATCCCATTTCCCTCTCCCTACCCTATCTCACTTTCTCATTATTTTACCGGTCCTCAGAAGCTCCCTCTCCCTTTGCTTCATAAACTACCACAATTAAAATATCTGCCGGGGTGTAAGCCGTCTTATGCAAAATCGACCGATTCGCATCCGGAAAAACCGTCTGCGGCGCAATATTTCCAAACACTTGAACTACCTCCACCCCATTCTCTCGAATCCATCGATTGACACTCTCCTCCAAATGGGGCAGATCCGTCTCACTTCCTTTGAAAATCTTAATCTGGCGCACAACCTTGTTTTTACCTCTTCCAGAACGAAAAGCAAGACAAAGAATCCCCCCTTGCTATCCTCAAAGCTTGCCTCCTTTTGCTCTGCCTGCCACACTTCGTTTCTATGCAAAAGCTGATCGCGTCAATCTTATTAGGAGGCCTTACAATGGCCTTGTGTCACGGCGGAATGCCTCCCGAATCCAAAGCAGAACGGGATGCCCGGATGAAATGGTGGCGAGAGGCCCGATTCGGCATGTTTGTCCATTGGGGCCTCTACTCCGGCCTCGGAGGCACGTGGAAAGGCCGCGTCGTCGGAACCCGTGGCGGTATGGAGTGGATTCAGCAATACGTTCGCGTCGACACTTACGAATATGCCCACGAAGCCATCCCTCTCTTTAAACCGAAACCCAACTTCGCCCGCGCCTGGGCCCGCTTGGCCAGAGAAGCCGGTTGCCGCTACGTCGTCTTCACCACCAAACACCATGAAGGCTTCGCACTTCACCAATCTGCTTACACCACTTACGATGCCGGCGACATTACCGGCCGGGATCTAGTCGCCGAAATCGTCCAGGCCCTCCGTGCCGAAGGTCTCCGAGTCGGCTTCTACCACTCCCTCATTGACTGGCATCACCCCCAATACAACTACGAAAAGGCCGGTCTCTTACCCCATCCACTCAAAGGTCGCCCCTCTCCCAACGGCCCCCGAAACCACAAAATCTACGTCCGCTACCTCCACAACCAGGTCCGCGAGCTCGTCACCCATTACGGCAAAGTTGATATTATGTGGTGGGATTATTCCAAACCCGGCGCCGAAGGCCCCTTCTGGGAATCCGATCAACTCATCCGCATGGTCCGCTGGTACCAACCCCACATCATCATGAATGACCGTCTCTATGCCGTGCCCGACATCGAACGAAAAGATTCCATCGGCCGACTCAAACGCTGGACCCCAGCCCGTGGGGACTTCACAACCCCCGAACAAACTCTCCCCTCAACCGGCATCCCCGGCGTCGACTTCGAGGTCTGCATGACCATGAACACAAGCTGGGGGTATTCCGCCCACGATCACCATTGGAAATCTGCTCAACAACTCATCCGCATCCTTGTCGACATCGCCTCCAAAGGAGGAAACTTCCTCCTCAACATCGGTCCCAAAGGCGACGGTTCCATCCCTCAAGAATGCATTGACCGCATGCGCGCCATCGGTGCCTGGCTTCGAGTCAACGGCGAAGCTATCTACGCCACTCAACCCAATCCTTTCCCTCACCTCGATTTCGACGGCCGTTGTACCCATCGAGGGGATATCTACTACTTCCATCTCTTTTCCCGCCCCGCAGACGGCATCCTTCAGATCCCAATCCGAGTCTCCAAAGCCACCCTTCTCGCCACCCAAAAACCTCTTAAGATTCTTCGTGTTACAACGCAGGGCTCTGAAATCGCCCTGCCCCCAACCCTTCCTGACCCGGTTTGTACGGTAATTCGAGCGGAAAAAGCCCTTTAATCTTCTACAAAGCCCCTAACAAAATTATATCCCTCAACCTTTCGGCATGGGCTTGTACACCCATGCCGATTTTTACGCCACAAACCCACGCTCCCGTAAAACCTTCTCAATCATCTCCACCGTCCGCTCCAGTGCCCCTGTATTCCGACGAACCACCTCCAAAGCCCGCTCACCTAACCGTCGCCGATCTTCCGGAGACGCCAATAGCCGCCCCACCACTTCCTCCAACTCCTCCGGCGAATGGACCTGAATCGCCCCACCTGACCGCACAAATTCCTCCGCCACCTTTGCAAAATTCTCCATATAGGGACCAAACACAACCGGCTTCCCCAACGCCGCCGGCTCGATCGGATTCTGCCCTCCATGCGCCGTTAAACTCTTTCCTACAAACACCACAGTCGCTACCTTATAGAACTCTTTCAATTCCCCTGTGGTATTCACTAATAAACATTCTACACTCCCGGGCGCCAACTGCGTTTGAGCCGTAATCTCCCGTCGATAGACAAACCGAACCCCTAACTTCTTTAAGGTCTCACCAATCTCCCGTCCCCTCTCAAAATGCCGCGGCACTAAAATTAAAAATAAATCCGGAAACCGACGACGCAGCCGCTGACACATCTTCGCCAACAGCTCCTCCTCCCCTGCATGGGTACTCCCTGCCACCAAAATCTGCGCCTTCTCATCCACCCCGATCTGGCGCAACAACGCCGGAACATCCAACAAAACCCGACTATCAACCTTCGCAGCATCATATTTCAAACTCCCCACCACATGCACCGCCTCCGGACGACACCCTAACTCCACCAACCGCCGAGCATCCTGTTCATTCTGGACTCCTACCCCGGCAAAGGATCGAAATAACGATCGAAATAGCCAGCCAAATCGCTTGTATCTTCGATACGAACGCTCGGAAATCCGGGCATTGACCAAAAATACCGGGATCCGTCGCACTCGTAACTTCCATAAAAAATTCGGCCAAATCTCCGCCTCCATAATCACTACCGCCCTTGGATGCAACGTCCGGATCGCACGCGAAACAGCTCTCGGGAAATCCACCGGATAATATACTTTTTCAATATGAGCCGGCAGCCGCCGCCGCGCCTCGGCCATCCCCGTCGTCGTCGTCGTAGAAACAACCAGTTTAAACCTCGGCAGCCGCGCCTCCAACGCCTGCACTACCTGCACGCACACATTCACTTCCCCCACACTGACCGCGTGCAACCATATAACATTCCGATTCGTCAAGGCATGTTTGATCCGCGCCCCATAATACCCAAACCGCTGCCAAAATCCCTCCCGCCAATTTCCTCGACGCCACAACCGCCAAAAATAGTACGGTGCACTAAACCAAAAAAATAC
>CAZBKV010000302.1:0-3903 GCA_964492575.1 uncultured Verrucomicrobiota bacterium
GAGTAGACCCCTAAGAGATGCTCTCCTTCGATCCCCAGAAACTTCGGCAAACCTGCTCCTGTGGCAATAAAGACCGCATCGTATCCCTCCTCGGTCAGCAGGTCGTCAATGCTCAACGTTCGGCCAATGACTGTATCCACCTCAAACCGGACTCCCAGCCGTCGGAGATTCTCAATTTCAAAGCGGACGATCCATTTCGGCAAACGAAACTCCGGGATCCCGTACATCAAAACCCCACCCGGTTCATGCAAGGCCTCAAAGACCGTGACTGCACAGCCGGCTCGAATCAGATCCCCTGCCGCTGCAAGTCCTGCCGGACCACTTCCCACAATGGCCACCCGCTTCTCGGCATCCAATGGTAGAGGGTCTACTTCTCCGACTTTTCGGTGCTGAATCTCGTAATCGGCTACAAAACGTTCCAAATGTCCGATTCCCACCGGCTCAAATCGGCGCCCCAGCACACATCGTTTCTCACACTGCTGTTCTTGCGGGCAGACCCGACCGGTCACGGCCGGTAGAGGATTGTCTTCTCGAATCTTTGCTGCTGCTCCCAGAAAATCCCCCTGGACAATCCGGGCCAGAAACTCCGGGATTTTCACCCCGATCGGACATCCTGTGATACACGCTGGCTTCCCGCATTGGAGACAACGCGCCGCTTCTTCCCGGGCCTGTTGTTCAGTATACCCGAGGTTGACTTCCCCAAAGTTTCTACGTCGTTGCTCGGGTCGTTGTTCGGGCATCGGGACCCGAACACGGCGTAACTTATGATTCTGAGGCTCCATGTTTGCTAACCCGAAGTTTCTCTTTGAAAGAACGAATCCGTTCCAACTCCGTCCGGGAATCCTGAAGAAACCGCTCCAAGGCCTTCTGTTCCTGGAGGCGGTACATTCGGTTGCGCTGGGCAAGGGATCGAAAATCGACCTGATGGGCATCAAATTCCGGACCCTCTACACATGCAAATTTGGCCTTGCCTCCAACCAGCACGCGACAGCCTCCACACATCCCGGTGCCATCAATCATAATCGGGTTCAGACTCACCACGGTCTTGATCCGGTAAGGTCGGGTCAGATCTGCCACAGCCGCCATCATCGGGATCGGACCGATGGCAAGGACATAGTCGATTTTTCGTCCTGATTCGATTAACTCCCGCAACGGATCAGTGACCAAACCTTTCTGTCCATACGTTCCATCATCGGTCACGATAAGGAGTTCATCACTGATCGCCCGCATCTCTTCTTCCAAAATCAAAAGCTCTTTTGTCCGGGCCCCTACAATAGCGATAACTTCATTCCCGGCCTCCTTGAGAGCTCGGGCCGTCGGATAAGCAATAGCCGTACCTACCCCGCCTCCGATCACGACCGTCGTTCCATAAGGACGGATTTCCGAAGGGGTTCCCAGAGGACCGACGACATCAAAGATAACATCACCGGCCTCGAGTTGATTGAGGAGTTTCGTCGTCTTTCCGACCCCCTGGACAATGAGAGTGATGGTTCCTCGATCGGGATTGGCATCGGCGATGGTTAAGGGGACTCGCTCCCCGTGGTCATGGACCCGAACGATAACAAATTGGCCTGGACGTTGTTTTCGAGCGATTCGAGGGGCTCGGATCTCGAACCGCTTAATCTCCGGAGCAAGCCAATGTGCTGACTCAATATGGAACATGAGAAAATCTACTTTTCCCTGTTTCTTTTGAATGTGTGGTGTTGGGGTCCTTTCCCCGTGGTTTCGCCTGGCAGCGTATGCTGAGCCTTCTTCTCTTTCTTTGTCAATGCGGAAAGTGGTATTTTTTCCTCAAATCTTTCCTCTTCTTTTAGAGCCTTAGTTAAGAGGGCAGGTAATTGAAGAGACGTTTTTGAGTCCGTTTTTATGAATTTTGGTTTTTCTAGCCGAGATTAACGATAACTTTAGGTGGGGAAGTTTAGAAAGCCTGGAAGAGAGCGAAATTTTATCGAAAGCATCAGTTTTTGAATCCGCACTCCCTCCCAAAACATCTAACTTAATACAAGAGACGACGGAAGGAAAAAGGCATAGGATGTAGCGATTATGGATCAAGAGAATGTGAAAAACCAAAGACTGCTTGGACCCCGACCCCGGTTCCTGGAGGCATTGGTGGCAGAGGGACTCCTCACGCAAGAACAAGCCAAACAGGTCCAACAACTCCAAGAAGAACAACATCTGCGACTGGACGAAGCCATCCTGCAGTTGGGATATCTGGAGGAACGGCAGCTTTTGCAGGCCTTTGCCCGGCATTTCGGCATGGCTTACCAGGAGTTGGATTCGGTGCAGGTAGACCGGGAGGTGCTTCGAATGTTGCCCCCCAAGATTGTGTATCGTCGCCGCCTTTTCCCGATCGGTCGGGAGAACGGTGCGTTACGGGTTGCTACGGCCGATCCCTGGGACCTTTCACCGATTGAAGAAGCGCGGTTGCTGACCGGGTTTCATATCGAACCGGTCCTGGCCCCGCGGGAGGATATCGAACGGCTCATCAAGCTCTATTACGGGGTCGGTGGAGATACGATCCAGGAGATGGTAGGAGAGCAGAGGGTGGAGGTCGAGTCGACCGAGACCTCCAAGGATCTCCTGGAGATGGCCCAAGAGGCCAGTGTGATCAAGCTAGTGAACGAAATCATCATCGAAGCCGTCCAGCAGCGGGCCAGTGATATCCATATTGAACCGTACGAGAACCGGCTTTCGATTCGTTACCGGATTGACGGGGTCTTGCATGAAGCCTCGGTGCCTCCGGAGATTCATCGCTTCCAGGCGGCTATCGTCAGCCGGATCAAGATCCTCGCGAACCTGAACATCGCCGAAAAACGGGTGCCACAAGACGGCCGCATTGAGTTTGCGGTAGGAGGTCGGGAGATTGATGTGCGCGTGAGTGTGATCCCGATGCTTTTTGGGGAAGGAGTCGTTTTACGACTTCTGGACAAACGCAATGTCCTATTCACGCTGCCTGAGCTGGGAATGGAAGAGGATACGTTTGCGACTTTTAACCAACTGATTCGTCGTCCGCATGGGATCATTTTGGTGACGGGGCCGACCGGGGCCGGGAAGACGACCACTTTGTATGCGGCGTTGAATGCGATCGTGAGCCCCCGGATTAAGGTTCTGACGGTGGAGGATCCGGTGGAGTATTACCTTCCGGGGGTCAATCAGATTCCCGTAGATCCCAAGGTTGGCATGACGTTCGAACGAGGGTTGCGGGCCATTTTGCGACACGACCCGGACGTGATCATGATCGGTGAGATTCGGGATCTGGAGACGGCCCGCGCGGCCATCCAAGCCGCTCTAACTGGTCATTTGGTCCTCTCCACTCTGCATACCAACGATGCCTGCTCGGCCCCCATCCGGTTGATTGACATGGGGATAGAACCCTACCTGGTCAGCAGTACGTTAATTGGAGCGATGGCCCAGCGGTTGGTACGGCGCATTTGTTCAGAGTGTAAGGAGAGTTACGTGCCAGATCCGGTTACCTTACCGGATGATTTCCAGATCCAAGAGGGAGAGGTTCTTTGGCGAGGCCGGGGCTGTGAGCGATGTCATCAGACAGGATACTACGGACGAACCGGAATCTTTGAATTGATGACCATGAACCACGAGATTGCGGAGCTCGTTCAGCATCGGCGACCGACCCATGAGGTCGTAGAGGCGGCGCGGCGGAACGGATTGCGTCTGTTGCGGGAAGACGGATGGATTAAGGTACGGCACGGCATTACCACTATCGAAGAAGTGTTGGCTTGTACGGCCGTTTGAGGAGAGTCACTTTTGTTAGAAAGAACCCTCTATGCCGACCTTCTTTTACAAAGCACGGAATGAATCGGGGGCTGTGTTGGAAGGGACTGTGGAAGCCGAAAACGAATTGGCAGCGGTTCGCATCCTCAGTGAACGGAATCTTTTTCCCTT
>CAZBKV010000303.1:0-2551 GCA_964492575.1 uncultured Verrucomicrobiota bacterium
GGTTTGGCCTTTGCTGGGGCAAGAACCTTGTTGCTGCTCCTGCAATCGACGTAAGCGGAGTTGGCCACAAGCCGCTTCAATCGAAGTCCCTTTCTCCTGACGTAATGTGGCCGTCACTCCCCGACGTGTCAGCTCTTCCAATAGACGCTGCTGGTGTTCCGGGGTAGGCCTCTGCCATGGCAGCCCCGGTACCGGATTGTAGGGAATCAAGTTGACCTTGGCATGTAACGAACGGGCAATCCGGGCCAACTCTCGAATCTGGCCTACCGAATCGTTCAGCCCTCGAATCAAGAGATATTCGAGAGTGATCATCTTTCGGCGTTTCACGGCATAGTAGCGACAGGCCGCGAGTAGTTCTTCCAAAGGATAACGCCGGTTGACCGGCATCAGCTGGTCCCGCACCTCGTTCGTTGTGGCATGAAGCGAGATGGCCAACCGAAATTGTTCTGGTCGATCCGCTAGCTGAACAATCTGCTGGGGAAGACCACAGGTGGAAATTGTGATCCGCCGAGCCCCGATCTGGAATCCCCAAGGAGCATTCAAGACGGTCAATGCCTGGATCAGTCGATCGTAATTGGCCAGCGGTTCCCCCATTCCCATGATGACGAGGTTATGGATATGGCGCTCTCCTCGTGGCAAAGGTTGCTGCTCTCGCAACCAACGTTCCGCCGCAAGGACTTGGTCCACGATCTCCCACCCCTCTAAATCCCGACGAAACCCATGCAGTCCGCTGGCGCAAAACCGACAACCAAAGGCACAGCCTACCTGTGTCGAGACACAAAGCGTTCGTCGGGAATCCTGTCTCCCATCTTCCCCGCGACTTGCCGGAATCAGCACACTTTCAATCCATTCTCCATCCGGAAGTTGCCAAAGAAACTTCCGTGTCCCTTCCTCAGCTTCGAAGACCTGGACGAGTTGAAGGGTCTGATGGGGAACCGTCTCTTCCAATTGGCGGCGTAAGGCCTTGGGCAGATTAGTCATCTCTTCCCAGGCGCGTGCCTGGAGTTTATGAATCCAGTATACAATCTGCTGGACACGGTATGACGGCTCGCCCCACTCCCTCATCAGAGCCTGAAGCTGCTCCGGCGCCAGGACCTTGATGTCCTGGGTTCTTTCAGGAGCTATGGCCTCGGACGTTGGAGTTGCCATCGGTTGAGTTTCCCTCATCGTTCCGGTCAGGATTTCGGCGCATAAAGCCGATGCACATACTCTATCACCATCCGATCCGTATTAAAGACCGGGACGATGGTGGCCAACGATTCGCGGATCTTCTGAATCCATTGACGTGGGATTCCCTGAGCATCCCGATTGTAGAAACAGGGGATGATTTCTTCGGAGAGGACCCGGTAAAGATTTTCGGCGTCGCGTCGGTCTTGTTCTTCTAAGTTATCTGGGTGGGAGTCGTCGCCGATCGCGAAACCGTTTTGACCGTTATAGGCTTCCCGCCACCAGCCATCCATAATACTCAAGTTCAAAGAGGTATTAAGAGCGGCCTTCATTCCGCTTGTCCCACAGGCTTCGAGGGGACGACGCGGGTTGTTCAGCCATACGTCGCAGCCGGAGACCATTTGGCGGGCCACGTGAATGTCATAGTTTTCGATAAAAACAAGTTTCCCCCGCAGTTCGGAATGCTGACTCATCTGGATAATCTGTTGCAAGAGCCGCTTTGCTGGTTCGTCATGGGGATGGGCTTTGCCGGCAAAGATGAATTGGATCGGACGATGTCTGTCTCGGACCAGCGCAAGAATTTTATCGTAAAAATGGAAGAGCAGGGTTGGACGTTTATAAACGGCGAATCGACGACCAAATCCGATCGTCAGGGCGTCTGGGTTTAAGATTTGATCAAATTCGATAAAGCTTGTACGGGTTACTCGTTCACTCTGGATTAATAATCGGCGTCGAGTGAACTCGATCAGCTCTCGTCGTAAACGATATCGCAAGGCCCATAGTTCCTCATCCGTGAGAAAAGAAGGATCTTGGATCCGTCTCCAGAACTCCGGGCTCCTCAATTCCGCCTCCCAAGACTCAAATCCACAAATCAGAAGAGTCGGTCCCCCTGCCTCTGCTCGACTTTCTCCGTTCGCCGTATCTTGGTATTTCAATCGAGAACGCCAAAACTGGCGCACCGTCCCTTTTAACCAGCCCAAAGTATGGACCCCGTTGGTGATATGGAAAATAGGGACCTCTTCCTCTGACTTCGCCTCCGGATAAAGGGCCCGCCACATCTTTCGCGAAACTCGACCATGCAGTTCGCTCACGGCATTGGCCTGACGGGAGAGCCGCAAGGCCAGGACAGTCATGCAAAACGGTTCCTTCTCGTTTTCTGGATGGATCCGACCCAGCTTGATCATTTCCTTCAGCGGCTTTCCCAAAACCGGCTCATACCGCGCTAAGGCATACTGAAATAATCCTCCATCGAAATAATCATGCCCGGCTTCCACCGGGGTATGGGTCGTAAAGACGCATTGCCGCCGCGTTTGCTCCATGGCTTCCTCAAAACTCTTGCCGGCTGCAATCCCTTCTCGAATCAACTCGAAAGTCAGAAAGGCCG
>CAZBKV010000303.1:2561-3890 GCA_964492575.1 uncultured Verrucomicrobiota bacterium
AATTTTCTAAGCCTCTCAAGTATTAGAAGAGCTGAATGCCCCTCGTTCATATGAAAGACAGAGGGATGAATTCCCATCGCTCGGAGCATTCGGAGGCCGCCGATGCCCAATAGGATCTCCTGCATAATCCGAGTGGTACTGTCCCCTCCGTAAAGACGATGGGTCAAATCCCGAAACCGCGGTTCGTTCTGCTCTAAATTCGTATCTAGCAGGATAGCAAAATTGCGTCCTACATTGACGCGCCAAGCCCGAAAAAAGACCTCTGTCAAGGCGATATCCACCGAACCAATCAACGGTTCTCCGTCCGGATTTAGAACCGGTTCGATGGGGAGATTTTCCGGGTGAAGATGGACATAGTACTCGGTCTGCCAGCCTTCGTGATCGATCGCCTGCATGAAGTATCCTTCTCGATAAAAGAGACTGACTCCCACCATTCCGATTCCCAGGTCGCTAGCCGATTTCATGTGATCGGCACCAAGAACCCCCAACCCACCAGCCGCAATTGGTAACGTTTCATGGAATCCAAACTCCGCACAAAAATAGGCAATCGGTCGTTCCAAAAACTGCGGCACTTCCTTGGCCCCCCACGTCTCGGCCTCGTTCATGTAGGCATCAAACTGGTCAATCAACCGCTGAACCTTCGTGGCAAACCGCCGCTCTTGAAGTCGGACTCGGAGCTCGTAATCTGATACCTCCTTCAAAACCGCAACGGGATTGTGATACAGATTCCGCCAACTCCGAGGGGATAATTCTCGAAAGATCTCTTGCGCTTCCTGATTCCAGGTCCACCACAGATTGCGGGCAATGCGGTGGAGACCTTTCACCATCTGGGTGATTTCGTCGCTGCCGAATGGTTTTCGATTCATAACATTTCTTTCTCGCGAAACGAGTGGGGAGGAAGTTACCCTAGAAAAGTGCAATGAGACAAACAAAAGTTTTGAGCCGTAGAGAGGTCGAATTTGAATTGCCATCCTTCACAGGGATAGGCAAAATGGAGGGGAGGGTCGTGATTGTTTAAGAGAAGCAAATAATCGGTGCGAACGGAGAAAATGTTTGCAGAGGGCGAAGATTTCTGTTACAGAACTAAAACAAGTCAAAATGGGTACCGATAGCGAAAAAAATTTCGATCAGCCCGAGTCGCCGGATCCCCAGGCAAGAAAGCCTAATTTTGAGGAAGAATTTGAGGACGAAGAGTTTGAGGAAGGTTTTCTTGAAGGTCCTCCTGATATTCCGGATCCTGCATGGCGGGCTACGTTTCGACTGGGCCTTCTCTTTGTTGGTTTGATTGTGTTGTTGATTGGGGGGGTTGGCGCAATTCGGCATGGCTGG
>CAZBKV010000304.1:0-3881 GCA_964492575.1 uncultured Verrucomicrobiota bacterium
CCCCTAAAATCCCCCAAAACAAAACTCGATGCTGCAAATAACGTGGTACACCGAAGAACTGGAAAATTACAGCTATTACAAACACATTATCCATTGAAAGAGATAATTCAATGAAATACCCGGTAACAAATTCCAAAGCTTCATGATGTCCTCGAAAAAATAACAACAACGTCGCAAACCCAAGGGCACAAATTACAAAGAACCCCGTCCATAGGATGGCCTCTTTGAGGGGAATTTCTCGGGCTTTACGATGAAATAAGCCCAAATCGGCAGCCAAAAAGAGCAGGACCAAAAGAATAAACCCTACCCAATGCCACCATTGAATTTCCACCAGCCCCATCATGCCCACTTGGGTACCGAGACTTCTCTTTATACTCTTTCAGCTTCCATCTCCTCTCCTTAAAAAGGAGAAGGGAAGCATTGAAAACGCGGCTTTAAACGCTTACTTTTGCTGGTTCGGTTCCTGGAATAGGGGCCCCGGTCGGAGCAGCAGCCATCTTCGGTCGTTCACCCTTATGCCACCACAGGACCATCAGACTGGCGATGTAAATACTGGAATAAGTACCTGCTATAATTCCTACAAGTAACACAAAGGCAAAATCCTTAATCGCTCCTCCTCCAAAAATGTACAAACACAGATCCGTCAATAACGTCGTACCTGAGGTAATCAAAGTCCGACTCAAAGTCTGGTTAATAGAATAATTCATAATTTCTCGGAAGGTCCCTCGTAACCCAAGCTTCAAGTTCTCCCGAATCCGATCAAAAACCACAATTGTGTCGTTGACCGAATATCCCAAAATCGCTAGCAAAGCGGCCACAATCGTAGAATCTACTACTCCGCCTACCAAATAGAGAATCGACAGAGACATCAACACGTCATGGACCAACGCCAGGATAGCCCCTATGGCAAACGAAAATTCATAGCGAAAGGCCACATAGACAAGGATGCCGAAGATAACCAACAACAATGACACAGCGGCCGCTACCTGGATTTCTCCGGTAATCGTCGGTCCAACCTCATCCAACGAAATCCGGGTAAACCCTGCCTTGGGAAACTTCTGTTTCAGGACTTCCTCGACCTTTTTCCCTTGACCAAACTCTGTAATAATAGTGAGGGTTTCTTGCCCGGTCGCGAGCTCTTTTTGATATTGGATTCGTGAAACGGGTAAACCTGCTCCTTCGATCGCTTGCCGGATGGCCCCTACATCCACCTTCTGCTCAAACCGTAATCCCAGCTGATCGCCTCCCCGGAAGTCTACACCCAACACATCAGATCCTCGGAAAAAGACTCCCCATATCCATCCGGCCGTGATCAAGACCCACGAAAAGATAAACAAAACGCGGCCCCATTGAATAAAATCAATCCGCGGTGTTCCAATCCAATCCTGGAACCGCAACCGTTTGAGCCAACCGCGTTGGATCATGAAATCAAAGATCAATCGTGTCACCACCAAAGCCGTAAACATACTGGCGCAAATACCGATCGTAAGGGTCACTCCAAACCCTTTCACTGGTCCTACCCCTTTGAAAATCAAGATAATGCCTGCGATCAGAGTCGTTACGTTGGCATCCAAGATCGTCCCGAACGCCTTGCTATAGCCGGCATCCAGGGCCCCTCGGAAGGATTTTCCGGCCTTCAACTCTTCTCGAATCCGCTCAAAAATCAACACATTCGCATCGACTGCCATACCGATGGTGAGCACGATACCCGCAATTCCCGGAAGAGTGAGTGTCGCTTCAAAAGCACACAATGCCCCCACGATAAGAACCAGATTGAGGAATAGAGCCAGATCGGCTACGAGCCCACCAAAGAAATAGTAAAACACCATGAATACCGATACAGAGAGCAAACCCAAGATCGCAGCCCAGATCCCGCTTCGAATCGAGTCCCGTCCCAAAGTCGGATCCACACTTCGCTCTTCCTCAATACGCAGCGGCGCCTCTAACGGGTTCTGGAGGACATTCGCTAGCTCAATGGCCTCTTTCATGGTAAAGTCCCCGGAGATCACCGCTTGCCCCCCTAATATAGGTTCCCGGATCACCGGGGCAGAATATAG
Source organism: uncultured Verrucomicrobiota bacterium (assembly GCA_964492575.1). Taxonomy (GTDB): domain Bacteria; phylum Verrucomicrobiota; class Verrucomicrobiia; order Limisphaerales; family CAZBKV01; genus CAZBKV01. The sequence goes on from CAZBKV010000304.1 coordinate 2,058, forward strand.
CTCTCCATCCAAGACGATCGCTAAGCGTTGTCCCTGGTATTTTCGGGTAATATCCGCAAAGAGTCGGGCCCCTTCTGAATTAAACTCCAACCGTACAATCGGCCGACCGCTCATCGGATCAATATCCGCAAACGCATGCTTTACATATTTGCCGGTCAATAAAGGATCTTTTGCGACCAATAAACGCTCCGGAGGCCGTTTGCTTCCCGGCCGTTGCCGCATCGTCAAGACCTCATATCCCGGTTCGATAATCCCCTCTTCCAACAACTTGGCGCTTTCTGGGTGAACCAACCGGAATTCCAAATACGCTGCCCGTTGGATCTGCTCCCGTGCGATCTCCTTATCCGCTTCGCTTAAACCGGGAAGCTGAATCAGAATCCGACTTTGTCCAACCGGTTGAATAATCGGTTCGGACACACCAAACCGGTCAATCCGGCGTCGCAGGACTTCCACCGCCTGTTGCAAGGCAGATTGTTTATCCGAAATGGTCGCCAGTCGATTCGTGTCGATACTCACCAAGAAGGAAATTCCACCTTGAAGGTCTAATCCCAGTTTGATCCTACTGGCAGCCTCCCGCTGAATCTTCTGAATGATAATCCGATTCCGATCTTTGAGAGGAAGATTCCGTTCGTCTTCTGTTAATAAATTCGGGAAATAACGCGTTAAATCGTTGGTTCCCACCGCTTGGAGGAGGGCTTGATACTCTCGGTTTGGATTGTTCTGGGCAAGCTGTTGAGCCTTCTGGATGATAGCCGTCAGGTTTGTATCGATTATTTCAGCCTTCTTCTCAAAGGTCTGAATCAAATCCCGCGGCGTCAGCGGATACATTTCATACAAGGCCCACGCCACAACAAAAACCACTAGGAGAAATTTCCATTTCAACTGTCTCATTGCTCAACCCCAACCTCACCAAACTTTTGTAGCATCTTATCCAGCCTAGGCTTCAATCTTTTTTCTTTTCCAGGACTTGAACCACAGCGCTTTTCAAAATCTCCAATTTCGAATCCCCGGATCGAAGGGTCAGCGTCTGATCCTTCAAATGCAAAATCACCCCACAGATCCCGCTACTTGTGACCACTTTATCGCCCGGTTTGAGCCGCTGAAGCAATGCCCGATGCTCCTTTTCCTTTTTTTGCTGAGGCCGAATCAGAACCAGATACATGATGACGAACAATAACACCATCATGATCAAAAACTGCAACGTTTGGGCTCGAGGATCTTGAACTCGACGGGTGGCCCCAGATGGAGCTCCCGCGGCCAAAATCCAATCCCATCCACACACCCAAAACTTCTGCCAGCCCAGCTGGGCAAGCCTTATTCCTTGTGTAATCCAATCCATTGTTGTTTCCTCACCATCAAGACCGACCTACTCTAGAATCTACACCCAGTTTGGCAAGAATTTGTCGCCACCGCCGCGTCAAGCCTTGATCCAGCCCTCTTTTCATCGCAAAGATGAGCCCGCATTGGAATCAAAAGCAAACCAAATGATGGTTGTCATTACCGATCCTCGGTGCACCGAGTACCATGCACCTAACCATCCAGAACGTCCTTCCCGAATCCTTCGAAGCGTAGACTTCCTTCAAGACCAGAAATTCCTTCCCATCCAATGGGAATCCCCTGGGACCATCAGCGAAACCCAACTCCTCCGAGTCCATACACGATATCATCTGGAAAGGCTACTTATTCCTGTCGATTTTGATTTGGACACCAAGGCCTGTCCCAACATCCGCCACTATGCCGAGCTGAGTGCTGCGGGAATGCTCCGTGCCCTCGACTTCGCCTTACAGGGGATCCCTGCTTTTAGTCTCATGCGGCCTCCAGGAC
>CAZBKV010000305.1:0-3871 GCA_964492575.1 uncultured Verrucomicrobiota bacterium
GATGAATCAATAGCTAACAAAGGGTATAAAACGACCACTTCTAAGCATCCCTGGCTACACAGGTTGTTCAGAAACAGTAAGACTTAGTTTGGTCTTGGTCGAGAGGCGGATCGATTTCAACAAAAGCAAACGGAAGAAGATAGGATGGGAAGAGCCGGCAGGATGCCGAACCGAATCAGCAGAACGTTAGGACTTATCGTATGGGTGGTGCTCTTTGGGGTTTTGGGAACCGGAGTAGGGTGCCAGCGTGAGGACTTACGAATTTACGAGGTCCCGAAAGATCGATCCCTCTCTCTGAAGCCATCCCAATCTGCAGGAGAAAGGGATAGCGATACCCCCCGGCTTACTTGGTCTTTGCCGGCCGGGTGGGAGGAAACGGTGCCGGGCCCGATCCAATATGCCGCCTTCCGCATCCCCGGCTCGACAAATGGAGAAGTCCGGGTGACCATTACTCGGCTATACGGCACGGGGGGGCCGGATTTGGCCAATGTCAATCGCTGGCGGGCTCAAATCGGATTGGAAGCAGTGAAGCCCGACGTTTTACCTCGATTGAGGCAATCCATCCAAATCGATGGGAAAAAGGCGGTACTCTATGATGTGGTAGGCCCTACGGTTCCCACCAACCCACCGGAACGAAAGATTTTAGTGGCCATCGTCCGCCGACCTACCGATGCCTGGTTTTTTAAAATGACCGGGCCGGCTCAGTCGGTGGAGTCGTTGCGCGGGCAGTTTTTGCAGTTTCTCCAATCGATCCATTTTTCTTCCAGAACCAGACAGACCCCAGCGACCCCCAAAGAAGATCATCCAAACTCGTAAGGCAAGAAAGGACATCAGTGAACGGCACTAGGGACAATCGACCTGGGGCAAACGTTTGGCAGGGGTGGATCCGACGACTTGGATCCTTGCGGTTGACAGTCGTTTGTCTGGCCGCCGCCTCGGTCCTGGTCTTCTGGGGGACACTGGCTCAGGTCAAAATCGGAATTTACCGTGCCCAGGAAGAATTCTTTCGGAGTTTTTTGGTTTTTTGGACGGTTCCGGGCACTTCATTCCGCCTACCGATCTTCCCCGGCGGTTACCTGATCGGCTCTGTTCTCCTACTGAATCTTCTCGCCGCATATACCCGTTATCCCCGACTGCGCCGTCGACTGGGACTGATTCTCATTCATGGAGGCATTGCCATTATCCTGGTAGGGCAGGCCATAACCGATGCATTCCGGCTGGATGGCTCTGTACAGTTGGTGGAAGGGCAGACCAAAGCCTATGCAGAGTCGGATCGAGAGTTTGAATTGGCCCTGGTCGATAGGACCGCCCCAGATCACGACCGAGTCTATGCGATCCCGGAATCCTGGCTCCGAACTCGATCGTGGATTCGGGATCCACGGCTGCCGTTTCAAATTCAGGTTCTTCAGTTTTGGCCAAACTCGATCCCTCGCTTTCATTCTACCAATGCTCCTGGTCGCACCCCAGAGGTGACTCGAGGCTTGGGACGGCAGGTACAAATCGAACCGGCCCCTAAGGTCCAAGACCCCAATCGCCGCAATATTCCCTCAGCCATCATCGCCCTATGGACTTGGAAAGGAGATTGCTTGGGACGATGGCTGGTGAGCGGTTGGCTGGAGCGACCTCAGCAATGGGAATGGCAGGGCCGCCGGTATGCTTTGAGCCTGCGACTTCGCCGTTACCCCTTGCCGTTTGCAATCCAACTGTTGGATTTTCGATATGAAACCTATCCAGGAACGGACATCCCTAAATGGTTTTCCAGCCGGGTTCGCTTGCTCGATCCCTCCCACCAGGTGGATCGAGAAGCCTTAATTTACATGAATCATCCCCTTCGGTATCGCGGCTGGACCCTTTATCAAGCCGGGTACGATCCTCAGAATGATCGGTTGACGATCTTAGAAGCCGTCCGGAATCCTGTCTGGATCAGTCCGTATGTAGCCTGTGCCGTTCTCGGACTTGGCATGTTGTTGCAATTTGGCGGCACCGCTTGGCAACGCTGTAGAGCTCATCCGAAAAATCGGCTGGGTCGTTGGAAGGGGAGGCTTTTGAAGAGAGAAAACATCGGATCAAAGGCATGATTGCAGCGGATGAAAGGATAGGGGGAATGAAATTTCATGCGGCGGCTTGAGGACAAGCCGCCCTACCCAAAAAGGTCTAGAAAGATCATGAAAGGGCGCGTTGTCCCCAACGCGCCGAGATAAGAAAGATAGGGACGGATGCCTTTTCCGGCCAAGCTCTAGGAAAAGACATGAGAAAACAGTACAGCTGGATTGTTCTGGTTGTGTTGTGTGGGGTATGGGTGACGGTCGATTTTTTCCGACACCTTCCCCGACAACCCTGGGACTTTGCCGACCTGGCGCGTCTACCGGTGGTGTGCCAGGGGCGGCTTCAACCCCTCGACTCTGTGGCTCGAAATAGTTTATTGCTCCTTCGGCATCGCCAGACGCTACGGCTTCCTTCTTCGCCTGTGGAACCGTCGGGTAAAAAATCACCGCCGGATCGAGATCTTCCGCCCAGGCCCAGATATTCAGGGACCACGATACCGGCCATTGTTTGGTTGGCCGAGGTCTTGTTCCGTCCCCAAGTTGCCGATCGGTTGCCCGCCTTTCGAATCGATCATCCCGAATTACGAGACTTTTTAGGGATCCCGAGGACCCATGGTAAATATTTCTCTTTTGCCGAACTCAAACCGCAGCTCGACCGGCTGGAAACCCAAGCCCAGCAAGCGATGAAAGCCGAGCATCGGGATTCGTTTCAAAAAAATATCCTCCAGCTCTATACCGCACTGTCCATCTATCAGCGGTTAAAAAACACCATAGCCCCGGAGACGGTGACGAATTTCTTCGAGGAAATTCAGGGGTATCTGCATTTTTTGCCTACCGGTTTGAAGACCTTTCAGGATCAGCAGGCTGGGAAAAAATTTGATTCACAGAAATTGCAGCGGCTTTGGATTTTCTTAGAGCGTTATAATCAGTTGGCGGAGGCGGCGTTTTTCTTCCCCGTTCCCCCGAAGACGGATGTTCCAGGGCAAGACAGGGAACGGTGGACCTCCGTTGGAGAGGCCCTTTTACAAGCCGTCCATCACCCTGAACTGTCACCAACGATTCGTGCCTTGGCCATGATGCGGGAGGCCTATCAACAAGGGGACCCACAGCGTTTCCGGCAGGCTTTAGAGAAATACCTCCATTGGCTGGAGCGTGAACATCCTCGGGCCTTGGCCCAAGTGGATCGGGAAGTGCGGTATCATCTTTGGGCTCCGTTTTTCCATGCGATGGTTCTTTATCTTTTAGCCTTTTTGTGTGCGTGTTTTTCTTGGTTAGGAGGGTTTGGGTTCTGGCGACGGGTAGGGATCGGGATTGCCTTGATCGCTTTCGTCACCCATACGGGTGGAATCTTCTTGCGGATGTGGATCGAGCATCGTCCGCCGGTGACGAATCTCTACTCTTCGGCCGTTTTTGTCGGTTGGGGAGCTGTGGTCTTCGGATTCTTGTTGGAACGGCGCTATCCGCAAAGTCTTGGGTTGGCTATGGCTTCGTTTGTCGGATTTTTGAGTCAAGCGATTGCACATCAACTTTCTTTAAGGGGCGATACGTTTGAAGTTTTACAAGCGGTGTTGGATACGAATTTTTGGCTGGTGACGCATGTAGTGACGATTACGTTAGGTTACTCGGCGGCTTTCTTAGCAGGGTTTTTGGGGATTCTTTATATCTTGCGCGATTTTTTCCCAAGGCGTTTTCCGGAGGAGAGCCAGACTGCTTTGGCCTCGATGATTTACGGAACCATCTGCTTTGCTACTGTGTTTAGCTTCCTAGGCACAGTTTTTGGTGGGATCTGGGCGGATCAAGCGTGGGGACGGTTCTGGGGATGGGAT
>CAZBKV010000306.1:0-1710 GCA_964492575.1 uncultured Verrucomicrobiota bacterium
GCTGAGCCGATACACCACATAGTAGTTCTTGCTGCCTTTGCTGTACCCATTAACGAACCACTTGCCGTCGGGCGACAGCGAAATATCCCCTTCCGGTTTCGGGAAAATCTCAGGGTTGCCTAGTCGGCCGACGATTTTCTTTCGATCCACATCGTAAAAGACCTGGTACTTCCCTTGACAGCCGATCAGTAGGCTGCCCTCGGCCCATTCCGGATGCCCACCGATGTGGATTTCGTGCAGCGTGAGGCCGGCTCCATCGGGGTGGATAGAGAATGGCACGTCGATTCGCTTATCTTTTTTGTCCTTCCAGTTTCCGCGTACGAAGAAATAGATGCGGTCACTTCGTCGATTCCAGAGCGTATGGTTGATAAAAAGCCCGCTGGTCTCGATCCGTCCCATGCGCCGCTCAAGTTGTTTAGCGAGCTGCCGATAGGAGACCAGCAGTCGCTTCATGCCTGTTCTGAGGTCCACTATAAACACACCGTCATTGGCCGGCGCGGGGTCATCTTTTGACCAATCCAGCGCGCCAGGATAGCCGGTCACCGGACGCAGCCGCGCCAAGCGGCCGTAGTTCAAAGCAAGAAACGCCGTCCCATTTGGAGCGACACCGCTGTTGCCGATGGGTGTGTCATCGTACCGATACTCGCGAACGCGTCGCCTCTTTTGAATATCATAAAGGACCGTAAACACCTTGCCCGTCTTCACGTCCCGATCGTTGAAGAAAAACTGCGTTTCCGGCGCCAATGGGTTCCAGTAGAACATGGTCCCCTGCTGCGGGTTCCAAGCGCGGGTCTTGTCTAGCCGCAGAATCTGATTGTTGCGACGGGTATCAATAAGGATTACTGTGGCTGCTTCTCCCGGTTTGGGCATGCGATCGATCCGGTCGATTTCCAGTCCCAGGATATACCGCCCGCTGGCGTTCCACGGGATCGTGAGACTTTGACCGATGTAGCCGAAGAAGTGATGCTTCGCGCCCCCGGTGATTTGCTCGATCGAAAGCTTGAACTCCGCGGCGGGCATGCCCGGCGGGACCGTAACGCTCAGAAAAACGGCCAAAAGGGTTGCGTGAAACGGTGCTTGATGCAGCGTGTCCCGCTGTGTCGATCGGCTCGCTTGTCTGTTCGACTTCATCCGCTCAGCGGCGCGCAGGCCGTCATATCTGTTGCAGTGCCTTTCATGTAAGTTTCCTTTGTTCTTTGCTCCGATTTGTTTCCTCGTGGAGAGATTCATTGTTTCAATTGTTAATTATACTTTTTCGGAATCTTGCCCAGCCAATCGGGAATGCCTTTGCGGAGGAGTTCCTGGGCCTTTTGCCCCAGGGGGTCTAATCCGCCGTCTCTCATCGACTTAGGAACCACGTTCTTCTTTGGAAGGAATGCGGCCAATTTCTCCTTAATCTCTGCATACCTGGGGTCATTCGCTAAATTGTGATGTTCGTTTGGGTCGACACGGTGATCATAGAGTTCCTCCGTTCCGTCGCGATAGCGGATGTAACGGAAGTTCAAAGTACGTACAGCATGGTTCTGGTAATACCAGGTTGTGATGACCGGTTCAGTGCGGGGTGTCGTTGGATCTTTCAGCTGTGGTACCAGACTTGTCCCTTCCAGTCCTTTGACCGGCGGCAGTCCGCATAGCTCGATGAGTGTTGGGTAAATGTCTATCAGGCTGACCGGCTGGTCACAGACCCGGCCGCCGCCTGCTGACCTTGGC
>CAZBKV010000306.1:1720-3869 GCA_964492575.1 uncultured Verrucomicrobiota bacterium
GGAACGCGCGTGGCTTCCTCCCACAACGCCTGCTTGCGCCAGTGGCGTTTCTCGCCCAGGTGCTGGCCGTGGTCCGACCAGAGGACCACGATCGTGTTGTCGGCATACGGGCTGGCCTCTAACGCATCCAATACCTTGCCAACCTGGGCGTCGACAAAGGACACACACGCCAAGTAGGCCCGTACTAATTCCCTCCAGTAGATAGGACTAATATTCAGCACGTTCCAATGGTCACCGCCTGGAAGGATCCCGTAGGCCATTACTTTGCCCAGGAACGGTATATCGTCCATCTCATCCTCTGGAACCCTGGGTATGATGATGTCCTTCATCGGATATAGATCAAAGAATTCCTTTGGCGCCGTGTAGGGGACATGGGGTCGGACGAAACCGACGGCCAGGAAAAACGGCTTGTCATGTTTTTGCTTTAGCCGTTCCACGGCCCAAGCGGCAACCTGTTCGTCCGGCATTCCTTCCGGCGGCATGTCTGATTTTTCCAATGCACCCCAACACAAGGACTGGCCTTTCACACCTCTTTTGTACTTCTGGTAGATCGCCCCGCCATCACGCGGGAAGGGATAAAAATGACCGCCGTTCTTCCCTTGGTATCCGTGGCCGCGCTCAGCAAGCCACTTGGGCCACCGATACTTGGGGCGTACTTCGTCCCAAAAATCATACCCTTCTATATCACTTGTCCCTGTGTGGAAGATTTTCCCTGCGGCCATTGTCTTGTAGCCATTGTGCTTGAAGTGCGTGGGTAAAGGCACCGTGTCGCCCAATACTCGCTCGTATTCTTTTCTGTTCTTGGGGCGACTGGTGTTGGAATACCAGCCGGTGGTGGAAGGTCGCAGACCGCTGAGCAGGGCATACCGGGAAGCGGCGCATACAGGGGCCGCGCAATGGGCGTTGCGGAACAAGATGCTTTGAGAAAACAATCGATCAAGATTAGGAGTCTTGGCTTGCGGATGGCCTCCTAATGCACCGACCCAGTCGTTTAAATCGTCAATGGCGATGAAAAGCACGTTCGGCCGTGAGCCCGCCCTAGCAGGCTCTAAACAGGTATCTAAGAAAACTCCTCCAATGAAGGCAAAAAGTAGAAGATGTTTGTAAATTTTCATAATTCCCTCCGGATTGGATTGTTTAATCTCTTAATAGCCTATGGACCTGTGCGGATTTTCGCAAGGCTTTTGGTTTCTGAGCAAGTTTTTGAAGGGCACTCTAATTCTCATATCGCTGTGGGTTGCAAGGACCTCGCTGTCAGGCTCGATGCACGGCAATCGGTCGGGTAAAGCAAACAAACTTGATCTGTACTGTAAGTCGCGTTGTGGGTGATTCTTCTTTGCCTGGCTACTTGACCTGTCAGTAAGGTTACCGAAAAATGACCCAAAGATAAACTGAGACTGTCTCTTTATCGCAGTGGAGCTTGTGCGGACTAGCCGTGCTTGCTCAGAAGGAAAGCAATTGCGGCAATGATAAGGACGGAAAACCTTTGGAAAAGTCAACGATGCGTTCTTTGTGGTGGTTAGAAGTTGGGCTTTTGCCTCAGGCACTGCGGCGGAGGTCGATGAAGTGCGGTTGGTATTCGCCTTCGGCACGAGCGACACGTTGGCCTTTGTGGCATAGTTTGTTGAATGCAAGGATCTACGGATTCGCTCGCAGGCTACCAACAGTCCTGACTCTCTTGGTTCTGGCATACATCACGACTGCTTCGTTTGTCCTGGCCGCTGGACAGGTACGTTCTCCGTCAATTACGACAGATAGAGGCCTTTGTCCCAATTTCATCATCATTTTTGCCGACGACTTAGGCTACGGTGACTTAGGTTGCTTTGGCGCTACGAAAATCAAAACGCCCCATCTTGACCGTCTGGCCCTCGAAGGAATGCGCCTGACTGATTTTGGTAATCGCTCAAAATGCTCCACTAAAAGTAAAATGAAAGGTAAGAACTCATCCGGGAAATCGGCTGGACGGTTTAAATGAAAGACTTCCTAGGAAAAAAAGACGCCGGGTCGAGAGTATGACCACAACGGGTTGAGGGATACAGGAAGGGAATTTTTTACGGCAGCAAGCCTTTTCCAATAGGGTTCGATAATAGGTAGGCGCGCTATCCTCAACGCGCCAAGGTCACTCAGAAGGCTTAATAACAATCCGGTA
>CAZBKV010000307.1:0-2673 GCA_964492575.1 uncultured Verrucomicrobiota bacterium
GCCGCTGCAAAAAATTCTTTCCCTCTTATCCTCCCATCCGCTGCCATCCTGAATTTCATCCAATGTTTTCTTTCTCTCAAAAACCTTCCCTTCCAACGACCCAGCCGATTTTTTCGAATAAGCTCTCCCTTCTCAACCTTCTCGCTTCTTTTTGCTCGGATTGATAGCTATGCTTGTGAGGGTGGGGAGGAAGAGGGTTTTTCCACCGGTAAATGCCATGGGGAACGCCAGGGTGGGGTATGGAGGTGGCGGTTGGCTTCTGGATCGTTAAGGAATTGTTCGGTCTGTGGATCCCACCGGAGTTTGCGACCGAGACGGATTGCGATCTCGGCGATTTGGCAAAGGAGATCGGATTGGACGGCTTGGTCGATAGGGGCGATGGGGCTTTTTCGTGTGCGGACGGCTTGGAGGAAGTTCAAGATGTGGTTATGGCTTTGAGGGAGACGGATGCGAAGGTTTTTGGACGGGGAGAGTCGGAGTAGTTCCTCAGAGGAAGCGTTGATTCGAATTCGATCTACACAGACCCAGCCCTCGGAACCTTCGAAGGCGGTGCCGTGGGTAGTTGTTTGTTTGAAGCGTTCGCGGAAAGGCGGGATAGGGCGTGCTTCGGTGGATTCTTTGGAAGGGGTTGGGACGCCTAGGAAGTGAAGCCGCAGTCCGGAGGCAAAACGGAAGGTTACGTTCCAGGTTACGGCTGTATCACAGGCTCCACGAACGGGGAAGAGTCCGGTCCCTTCTACTTCAATCGGTCCGGTCATCCATGGATGGGCGCCCCAGTAAGCGATGTCTATCGGATGGATTCCCCAGCCACTGATCCAACCGAGGGTATAGTCCCGGATGAACCACCAGGTCTTTCGGTGGAAGACGGTACTGCATCGATCGGGGGTGTAGGGTGCCCAAGGAGCCGGTCCGAGCCAGAAGTTATAGTCGAGTTCCGGTGGGGGATCGGTCGGTTCTGTAGAACCGCCGGGCCGGCTGGCCGGAGCCCAGACTTGGATGGTATGAAGTTTACCGAGTAGGCCGTTACGGACGAGTTCACAGGCCAGACGGAACTGAGGCATGGAACGTTGCTGGGTGCCGAATTGAAAGATCCGACCGGTTCGATGGACCACGACGCGAAGGATTTGATTCTCTTGCACGCTGCGAGACATCGGTTTTTCCATGTACACGTCTTTGCCGTGTTCCATGGCAGCGACGGCGATGGGCACATGCCAGTGATCCGGAGTGGCGATGAGGACCGCGTCGATGTCCTGCCGTTGGAGGAGTTGGCGAAAGTCATGATAGGTCCGGCAATCGTGGTTGTCGTAATGGTGGTCGATCAGGTTTTTGGCTTGTTGGCGTTGCTTGTGGTTGACGTCGCAGACCGCCAGGACATGGGTCTGGGGCAAGGCCAATGCCATACGAAGCAATTGAGTCCCCTGTCCGCCGACCCCGATGAAGGCCAAGGTAATGCGTTCGCTGGGTGGAACACGGACTGGTCCCCCAAGCAGTTTGCTAGGGAGAGAACATGGGAGTGTCCATGCCGCTAGGCCGGTCTGGAGAAACCGACGTCGGGACCACCGGGAGGTATCTTTTTGCGAGTAGGTGCTTTGTGTCTTCACGGGGGTTATTTTGGGAGGGGTAGAGGCTAACATGCAAGTTTTGCTCGTAGAGGGGAAAGGCGATGAGGAGCCAAGGCTGATAAGGAAGGAGAAGGTAGGTAGCCTGTCCCCAGCCCGTTACTGGAGTTTATCCGGAAAATTGGCAAGGGACGATAGGAAGAAACGGGACATGGGAGGTCTAAGCAGCGTAATGACGAAAAATCCACTCTCTGACGAGGCTCGCCATGCAGGTTTCGGGAGCCAGGGTGGGAACCGGACGTCTTGTCGCTCCGCTCGTCAGAGCGTGGAGTAAGGAAGTAAGGGGGATAGCTTCTGGCTGGTCCAGCGAAGCTTCCCTCTCCCCGTGTTGGGGACAGTGTGCGCTGACAATTTCTCTTCCTTCCTTGAAAGTTTCTTTTTCTCAGGCGGCTGTTTTAATTCGAGTCGCGACCGGAGATACCTTTGGTGCCTTTTTGGATTTTCTTTGCTGGTTCCTTCGGTCGGAGGGCTCGGACGGCTTTACCCGCCTGCCACATTTCGGAATTGCCCATTCGCTCCAGTTCTTTCTGGAGCTGTTGCTGGTAGTTTTTCCGTCCGCAAGCGCGGATCACGCGTTCGGCTTCGGCACCGCTTTTGACTCGTTTATAGAGTTCGCGGAAGATCGGTAGGACGGCCTTCTTGAACTTGGGTTTCCAATCCAGGGCGCCGCGCTGGGCCGTAGCCGAGCAGTTGGCGAACATCCAGTCCATGCCTTTTTCGTCCACAAGTCGGATGAGGCTCTGGGTGAGTTCCTCGACGGTCTCATTGAATGCCTCGCTCGGGCTATGGCCGTGGGCTCGGAGGACTTCGTATTGGGCTTCCATAATCCCGGCCAGGGCCCCCATGAGCACGCCACGTTCCCCGGTCAGATCGGAATAAACCTCTTTTTCGAACGTGGTGGGGAAGAGGTAGCCGGAACCGATGCCGATGCCGAGGGCCAGGCAGCGTTCTTCGGCGCGACCGGTGTAATCTTGGAAGACGGCATAGCTGGAATTGATGCCGGCTCCGCTGAGGAAGTTCCGGCGGACGGAGGTTCCGGATCCTTTGGGGGCGA
>CAZBKV010000307.1:2699-3863 GCA_964492575.1 uncultured Verrucomicrobiota bacterium
TGACATCGACGTATTCGGGAGGAACGACTCCGGTGAGTTTGCGATAGACGATGGAGAAACCGTGGCTGAAATAGAGGGCGTTGCCTTCCTTAAGATGTTTTTTGATCTTGGGCCAGATCTTCATCTGGGCGGCGTCACTGACGAGCATGCAGACGATCGTGCCACGTTCGGCAGCCTCTTCCAAATCGAACAGGGTTTTGCCGGGAACCCAGCCGTCCTTTATGGCACGTTGCCAGTCTTTTTCGAATTCCGGAGCCTGGCCCACAATGACATTGAAGCCATTGTCGCGCAGGTTAAGCGACTGGGCCGGTCCCTGGACGCCATAACCAAGGATGGCGATGGTTTCGTTTTTGAGAATCCGCCGCGCTTTGCTGAGCGGAAACTCTTTTCGTGTGACAACTTCCTCTTCGACTCCGCCAAAGTTAATCTTTGCCATAATTACCTTTCTGTTGGGTTCGAACGGATTTGACAAGTTTTTGTGCCGGAAACGGATGATTTTTTCCAGCTGAAAAATGCAGGAAAAGACCGATTTTTTAGTTTCGAGGCAGAGCTACCTTCCCGGTTCGGGTCAAGTCCAAGATCCCAAACGGTTCCATCAACTCGATGAACTTTTCCACTTTTTGCTCATCACCGGTGACTTCAATGGTCAGGTTCTTGTGCTGGACGTCGACGATTTTGGCCCGAAAGATGTCGGTAATTTGCATGATTTCGGCACGGGTTTGGGGTGTGACGGAGACTTTGACCAGGACCAGTTCCCGATCGATGTATTCGCCGTCTCGGAAGTCGCGTACTTCAATGGATTCGACCAGTTTTTCAAGTTGTCGGACGATCTGGTCGATCGTGGTGTCATCGCCGCGGGTGACGATCGTCATACGCGAGATTTTGGGATCATGGGTGGGCGCCACGTTAAGAGAATCGATGTTATAGCCCCGGCCGCTGAACAGCCCGGCCACACGGGTCAACACTCCAAACTTGTTTTGCACTAAGACGGATATTGTGTGCCTCATACGAATCTTTGTCTTGGTTTTCTCGGTTTCTTTTTTGATTTTGTTTTTTCTTTGGATCATACTGAGTTTCCCCTTTGAAGTACAGTCCACGCGGTGAGAAATTCCTGTAGGAAAACTTCTTTGGAAGGCCCTGATAAAAAGAGGGAAGGAGGGCTTC
>CAZBKV010000308.1:0-3458 GCA_964492575.1 uncultured Verrucomicrobiota bacterium
ACACCGAAGTGTAGGTCTTTCCCTTATGTTTCTTTTGAACGCGCTCGATATACATTCTGGCCACTGTATATCAAATCCCTCTCAAAACGGCAAGAGAAAAATGAAGATTTTTCTTTCCCTGCCATTCTGGCTACATTTTGAACCTCCAAAAACCCTTCTCGCCCTTCTCTCCCAATGCTTTTTCCCATTTCTAAGGGGGGTAAAGTCCGTTTTAAGGACTTTGGGCTATAGGGAAGAAAGATAACTGACAAATAAAAAGGCTCGTGATTTTGCCAAGTTCTCTCTTGGCAAGAAAGAGTGGCAAGAGGCAAAGCATCCACCCAACCACAAACCGAAGGTATAGATGGCAAAAGGAAGAAAAGGAGGGATTCACAGGCAAGAGCTGAGGGTGGAGAAAGGGAAGGAGGACGAGTTTTGCGGGGTCGGCGTTGGTGTACTTGTTATTTGCGCGGTTGGGATTAGAGGGAAAGCAGGAGAAGATGTTGTCGTCGAAGCGATGGGGGTATGGACAGTTGGAGATCGTGAAAGGAACGATGTCGGGGTTGTTGAGTGGTTCGCGGGAGATGGAGTTGTTGAAAAGGACCGAGAAGATGAACCGTCGCGGCGGATGCTGGGAATCGGAGAGTTTACCGTCCGAGAAAGGTTTTGGAAAGAGCTAGAGCGGTTGGACAGGAGGTGGAAGAGATGTGGGCTGAGCCGGGAAGTGGCTTAGCAGTTTCTTGAAGAAGCTAAGGTGGGGAGAAAAAGTGTGAGCTTATAGGTCCTGTGCCCATTGTTTGAGAATGGACTGTGGATTGGATCGGTTGGAAGGGGAGGAGCAATGATTGACTAATAGTAGGAGCTATATTCGTTTGTGACGGTTGACCAAGAAAAGTATTAATCCTCCTCTACAGATTACTGTTCCCCACCACACCGCAACATAGAGCTTCCATAATGCTACGGCTTTAAAAGGATGAAAAATTTGCCAAAAACTAGCCGCTTCAACAATGAGGCCCACAATGATTAATAGGCCTCCCACAAAGTACCAGATTGGCCGCATCCCTTTCGATTGCTCGGCTCGCTCTTCCATAAGCTCCCCTTTCTTGGATTTGAGGTCCCTACCACAAAAGCAGGTTCAGCACCACAAAGATCGTCAGCGTCACTCCACCCCAAAACTCTGGTGTCTGGTACCACCGCACATGTGGATCCCGTTCGATCTTCGTCTTTCCCCAAACCAAACCTTGCAGTTCTTCTTCCGGTTTGGGCTCTGTGAAGAGGCTTACGATCATGGCAATCCCAAAGGCGATCAACCAAGCCCAAACCGCACGCCAGAAGTTGGCGGCCATAAAACCGCTGCCTGCCACCGGGCAAAAGATGAACCGACCGTCTTGGAGGACCTTCTGATGATATATGTCAATGCCAAACATTATGACCGAAGCAAGCCAGCCGAGGAACATCCCCCAAAACGCCCCACTCGGCGTCATCCGTCGGATAAACATTCCCGGTAGGATAATCGCGACCCCTGGGGCTAGAATCATGGAAGCGATCGACTGAAGGTAATCGATTGCCGAAGGCATCTCCCGTGCAGCATAAGCCCCTGCCACCGCTAACCCTAACCCGGCGACCGTCGCAATCCGGCCTACTTTTACCAGCTCTTCTTTTGTCGCATTTTTATTAATCAAACTGCCGTAAAGGTCATAGGTCCATACCGCGGTAAAGGCCGACATATTGCCGGCTTGTCCGGCCATCAACATGGCCACCAGAGCCGTCACCCCAACCCCCATTAACCCCGGACCAAAGTACCGAGCCATCAAGACCGGCATCGCCGAGTCATAGTCCACCGTCCCATCCGGTTTTTTCAAAAGATGAAGGCCACTGTCCGGTTCATTCATCAGCAGGAACACGACCAACCCACTACAAATCACCACCGTCCCCAACAAAATCTTAAAGTACGAACCGATAATGGGGGTCAATCGCGCCGACCGAACATCCTTTGCAGAAAAGGCCCGTTGGATGATCAAAAAGTCCGTCGTCCAATACCCGAACCCAATCGCAAAACCGATTCCCAAAACCAGGCTCATCCAGGTCACCTGCATCGGGTTCAAGTGAGGATCGGTCGTGTTCGCCCAAATCGAAGTGTAGTAATTGGCCGCATGGCCTTGTTGAATTGCCAGTTCATGAAGTCGCTGCCACAACGCCGTCGGTCCCCCGATCTCGATCAACCCCAATACCGGCAAGATCAAAATCCCGGCCCAGATCAAGAAGAACTGAATCACCTCCGTAAAGATCGCCGACATCAATCCTGCCAACGAAACATACAAAGCCACCAACGCGGCTCCAACCCACACGCTCATCTCCCATTTCCATCCCAAAAACGTCTCCATCATCAAGGCCAGCAAGTGAAGGGAGATTCCCGAAACCGCAATCATCATAATCGAGAAAATCGCCGCATTGAACAGCCGGGTCCGCTCATCAAACCGCTCTTTCAAATACCCTGGGATCGACTTAATCCGCCCGCTGTAATAGAAAGGCATCATCACCAGCCCCAACACCACCATTGCCGGGATCGCACTAATCAAATAAAAATGAGCCGTCTGAATCCCATACTTCACCGCCGTGCCCGTATACCCCAGCACCTCCATCGCTCCCATGTTGGCGGACATGAAGGCGACCCCTGCAACCCAAGCACTGTTGCGGCGACCGGCCAGGAAGAAATCTTCATCTGTATGAGTAAACTTTTTCAGATAAAATCCAAGACCAACGACAAAACCAACGTAAATCAATAACACCAACCAGTCTACCGGGGTCAATTTGGCCACAGCCCCTGCCAACAAAAGCATCGTCTCCATATGCATACGGCATTCTCCCCCTCTTTGTCGGTTCGTACCGGTTCTTCACTCTCTTCCTTAGTCCCACAACCACCTGCTGACCTTGTGTCGGACGGCGATGTTACCTGCTTTTTCCTACCACGGTCAATCTTTTCTCCACTTCAAAAACAAGACATCCATCAAATTCCTGCCTTCATAGGGACAAGAAAAAAGGTAGGGCGGTCTGTCCCTAGGCCGCCGCAAATCGTCTGTTTCATCTTCCGGCGCGCTGAGGGCAGCGTGCCCTACCTAAAGTTTCCCTTCTCTCTCTTTCCGAAATTTCTTTTCATTCGAGGGCAGTTATCTGACCGATGCCAAAAACAATTCGTCTCGGCTCAGAACCGACTTAGAACCCGAGAAAGGAGTGCCCCTTCCCCGATCCATGCTTGATAGGAGAAATACTCACTTTCATGCTGGCTTATAGAAACGCACAAAGAAGAATCTCAGAAGGGAATATCCTCACAAACTGGACAGGGGAGAAGGACATGGGAAAGAAGAGTCGGTGGAGCATCGATCAGATTCTGCGGATTGTGGCCGAGGCGGAAGCGCCGGGGAACAGTGTAACGGCGGTGGCGCGGAGATATGGAGGTTTCGAAGCAGACGATTTACCGG
>CAZBKV010000308.1:3468-3855 GCA_964492575.1 uncultured Verrucomicrobiota bacterium
GAAGCGCCGGGGGACAGTACGACGGTGGTGGTGGGGATGTATGGGTTTCGGAGCAGACGATTTACCGGTGGCGGCAGCAGGCAGTATCGGGGGGTTTCGGTTTCGGAGGCGAAGCGGTTGAAGGTGTTGGAAGAGAAGAACACGCGACGGAAGCGGCTGTTGGCGGTGAAAGAGCTAGAGATCCGAGTCTTGAAAGTGTCTAAAGAATAGAGGCAAGCTATGGAAGCTTAAAACATCTTTTTACTGGCCTATCCATGGCTCTTAATAAAATACTCATAAAACCGAAAAGTTTTGCAAAAATTATATAAAGGGTTTGTAAGATTTTAGTAAAAATTGTAAAAAATTCAAGATTCCTGCTTGACTTCCAATCCATTTCCCGGCTCAATC
>CAZBKV010000309.1:0-2783 GCA_964492575.1 uncultured Verrucomicrobiota bacterium
GGCCTTGGGCCTTATGTTGTTCCATCGCAGCTCGGCCGATGAAGTCTCCCTTTTCAAAACGTACAAAGAACCCCAGGCCGGCTTCTAGCGGTGTGGTCTCTTCATCCAACTCATGGCCGTAGAGGGGATAGCCCATTTCCAGGCGCAGGGTATCGCGGGCTCCTAGGCCGGCCGGTTGGAGACCTTCCGGTTGGAATCGTTCCAGCAGTTGTTCGGCGATTTGCCGGATGACCGATGGGGGGCCGACCAGTTCGAATCCATCTTCGCCGGTATATCCGGTGCAAGAGATCCAGATCGGTTCTCCTTCGAATAGGAAGGCGGCGCATTCGTTTTTCTTTAGTTCGGTTGGGGAAGCCACGACGGCCCCGGAGATGGAGCCTTCTGGAAGGAATTGGCCTAGCCAGGAGCGGACCAAGGGACCTTGGAGGGCCAGGGCAGCCCACTGCTTGGTGCGGTCTTGGATGGTGAGGTCGTCTTGGATTGGGGCATTATCGATTTGGGTTTCCAGCCAGTCGTAGTCGACTCGGCAGCGGGCGGCATTGACGATTAAGAGATATTCTGTTTTCCGGAGTCGGTAGACATACAGGTCGTCGATGATCCCGCCTCGCTCATTGCACATTAGGGAGTATTGGGCCTGGCCGACTTCCAGGCGGTGGACATCGTTTGTGAGGGTGTAGTTGAGAAAGGCTGCGGTGCCGGGGCCGTTAAGGATGAACTTTCCCATGTGGGAGATATCGAATAACCCTCCTTTCTCCCGAACCGCTCGATGTTCTGCAACGATTCCCTGATACTGCAGCGGCAGGTGCCATCCGGCAAATTCGGTCATCCTGGCCCCCAGCCGCTGATGCAACGGTTGCAACGGCGATTCTTGTAACATGTTTGGGAGCTTACCGTTGGAGGGCAGCCGGTCAATGGATTTTGGAGAAAAAACCCTTTTCGGAAGAGCGAAGAAAGAGCAATTTGGACTTGATCGTGGGCTTGCAATTCTTGTTTTGGATCCTCACATTGGGGTTTGGGGTGAAGCCGGGAAGTGGGAAACGCTTCCGGTAAGGAGAAGAAACGGGTGAACCAAAGGAACCGATGAGCATGTCCTCGGATTTTGAATTAGATCTGGATCTGGAGTTTTTGCCGGAGTGGGCGCGGCAGCCGTCCACAGAGGTGAGGATTCGTCGTGCAGAGGGACGAAGAGGTCCGGCACGAGGACGGGAACGCGGACGTCGAGGAGGTCGACGGATGGGGCGGCCTCCGGCTGCCCAGGCGCGACCGGCGATGGAGCGTCGGGAGCCGCGGCGTCGGACTCCGTTGCCGGACGTGGAGGTCGATCTGGTTCCGGATCCTCGTGGGGTGGAGACGTTGGTGCGGCAGATTCGGTTTACCGGCCGATCTTATCCGTTGTTTGACATCGGCCGGTTGATTTTGCAGAAGCCGGAACGATACTCGATTGTGTTGTCGGTCAAGAAGCGGCCCAATGGCCAGCCGATCCAGTCCCTTTATGTCTGTTCGGTGGATCAGTCGATCTGGCTGTCGGAGGATGAAGTCGTCCAATACGTCCTGGATCATCACTTTGAGACCTTCTACAAGATTCACAAAGTTCCTCAGGAGCCGCCGAAGGGGAACTATACCTTTGTGGCGCAGTGTGGGTATTCGGGCGAGATCTTAGGGCCTCCGAACTATCATGAGTACCAAAAACGGCTCCAGGAACTGCATGCCCGGCGATTTTCCCATATCCCCTTTGAGCAGTACAAAGCTCGGGTTCGGATCATTAAAGACGAGGAAGCGGTCAAGAAGTGGATCGAGTCGATGAGCTATCGGGAGGAATATGAGACGCTGAATGTCCCGGAACCTCAGCGGTTGACCTCCCGTCAGGAAGTGGAGGAACATTTCCGTCAGGTTTATCTACCAAACATAGCCACGGCGGTGGATCGGATTTCGCTCCCGGCTCAGGGACCGTTCCCGCCGATGTCCCGTGGTTTGCGGATTTTGATTGATCGAACATTGGAACGGGAGCGTCGGTTCCCGATCTCCCTGGTTCGGAATCTGAGTCAGCAGTTTGCTTCCCACGGGCTTCATTTCTTCAAGGTGCGGGGTAACATCACCCATGTCTGCGTTTCGAAGCCGCAGTACCTGGATCTGGAGACCACGGTGGTTTCGGACCGAATTCGCCGGATCATTGAATACATTCGGGATCATCCGGGCTGCACGCGGGTCGATTTGATCGCGGCCTTGGCTCCGGCTCCGGATGTTCAACAAGCGGCGGCTCAGATTCCGACCGCTCACGTGGCCCAGTCGGTCGAGCAACAGGCCCAGCAAGCGACGGCCGAGGAGGCCCAGGCGGCGGAAGGAAGCCAGGCGGCTTCGAAAGAGGAAGCGCAGCAATCGAAAGCCAAGTTGGTCTTACCCGAGGAACCGACCGAAGAACAAAAGGCTCTGATTGCCGACCTGTACTGGCTGATTCATCAGGGGCATGTGATTGAGTTTACGACCGGTCGGTTGGAACTGCCGCCGAAGAAGAAGCGGCCACCGCAACCGAAGCCCGAAGAAGCGAAGCAAGAGGCCAAACCGGAAGAGGCCAAACCCGAAGAGGCCAAAGAACAGACCAAACCCGAAGAAGCGAAGGAGGAAGCCAAGCCGGAAGCTGGGCAAACGGAGGAGGAAGGGAAAGCCGAAGCGGTCCAGACCGCCGAACAACCGGTCACTTCCGAACAAGCCGAGCAACCGACCGAACCGTCCGTTCAACCGGAGGCTTCGGCAGGGGAAACTCCAGCTCCCGAATCGGCTCCGGA
>CAZBKV010000309.1:2793-3520 GCA_964492575.1 uncultured Verrucomicrobiota bacterium
GAGACCATCGTGCTGGCAAGTAAATGGTCGTTGTATGCCGTGGCCCCGACTTCCCAGGAAGAGACTCCTGCTGCTTCAGAGACCCCCAAGCCGGTTGCGTCGGAAGCCGGCCCTCAGGTGGGTTCGATGGAGGGTTCGTCTGCAGTTCCGTCCGAGCCAACGGTGGAAGGCACCGAGGCCCCTGGCGCGGGAACTGAGGCAGCGGCTCCTGCCTCGGAAAGCCAAGCTTCAGAAAAACCGGCGACCGCCCCTGCTTCCGAGGAGGGAACAAAACCTGTTTCTCCCGAATCGCAGGAGCCTGCGGCTACCGAATCGACTCCGTCTCCGGCTGCCACATCGACGGCTGCAGAGTTGCCTTCTGCGGAAGTTCAGCCTCAGCCGGAGACCACCACTTCGCCTTCCCAGGCAGAGTCAGAGTCCAAGGCTCAGGCGGCCCTCGAAAAGCCAGAGCCTGAGGAGAAAAAGACGGAAGGGACGGCTTCGGAGGGGCAGCCTTCCGCTTCCTCCGCAACGACTCCTCCTCAGAATTCCTCGACAGAAGGGACTCCCAGCTCAGCGACGGTGACCTCGGAAGAAACCGTCCCGTCTCAACCTTCCTCGCAGCCGGCCGAAGGGGAACCACCTCGCGAAAAACCGGAAGATCCCTCTTCGAGTGCTTCGTAAGCAAAGGAATCCAGAACGCCAGTGACCGATCCGGAGAAAAAAGAGAACGGGATTCGTCCTGAAC
>CAZBKV010000309.1:3530-3849 GCA_964492575.1 uncultured Verrucomicrobiota bacterium
AAACCGGTAGTTCGCGTCGGGAAACGAGGGGTGACCGACGAAGTCGTACGGGCTCTAGACGAAGCCTTAAAGGCGCATGAGCTGGTCAAGGTGAAGTTCTCGGATTTTGAAGACCGGGAAGAGAAACGTCGGTGGATTGCTTCTTTAGCCGAGCGGACGGGTAGTGTCCTGATTCAGCAAGTTGGACACGTGGCGGTCTACTATCGTCCTCGAGAAGGGGGTTCCGAGGGAACGGCCTCTGGTTAATCGTTTGCATTCATCCAATTTCGGCCCTCAAAGGGACGGATAAAATGAGCAAAGGTAAGGCAGCCCTGTTCCC
>CAZBKV010000310.1:0-3832 GCA_964492575.1 uncultured Verrucomicrobiota bacterium
CCGTGGTGGTTGGGCGGGGCAGATGATCGGGGTCAGTTACGGGGCACCGACCGAATTCCGCGCCCAGGGACGGATTTATGATCGGCCGATCACCTGGAAACCCGAAAGGCTCGAAAACGCCCTGCATCAAGACGACCTCTATGTGGAAATGACCTTTGCGCGGGTCCTGGATCAGGTCGGGTTGGAGGCTCGGACCGAACAGTTTGGGGAAGCCTTTCGGGTAAGTCGGTATCATCTTTGGCATGCCAATGCCGGGGCGCGTCGGGCTTTGAATCAAGGGATTCGTGCGCCCTGGTCCGGACATCCACGGTATAACTTCCATGCCAACGACATCGACTTCCAGATCGAGTCGGATTTCATCGGATTGATGTGCCCCGGCCTGCCTCAAGAATCCAACCGGTTTTGCGATCGGGTAGGGCATGTCATGAATTATGGGGATGGTGTGTACGGTGGGATGTTTATTTGTGGGATGTATGCCGCGGCCTTCTTTGAAAAGGATCCTCGACGGGTTGTGGAGGCAGGTTTGGCATGTTTGCCACCAGAGAGCCAGTATGCGCAATTGATTCAGGATATTTTGCGTTGGCATCGGGAAAATCCGACAGATTGGCGGGCGACGTGGAAGAAGATTGAGGCGAAGTGGGACAAGAACGACGCCTGTCCGGCGGGGGCCTTTTCGGCGTTTAATATTGATGCCAAACTGAACGGGGGTTACGTCGCGATGGGGCTTTTGTATGGGAATGGGGATTTTGCCAGGACACTCGAAATTGCCACCCGCTGCGGTCAGGACTCGGACTGTAACCCTTCCAGTGCCGCAGGAGTTTTGGGGGTGATGCTCGGCTATCAAAAGATCCCCCAGAACTTCCGTTCCTATCTACCCAAAATCGCAAAACGCCGGTTTGATTACACGGAATATTCGTTTTTGGACATCGTCCGATCCACGGAAAAACGGGCCCTGGCTTTGATCCGGAAGGTTGGGGGACGGGTCACCGACCAGGCGGTTTGGATTCCTCGCCAAAAACCGGTTCCGGCCCGGTTGGAACAATGGTCCCCAGGGATTCCGAATCGGTTGATACGAGTAAGCGATCCGGCATGGAAATGGCAAGGGGCCTGGGAAAAGAACCGTAGAGGTATGCGTTCCACCCGGCAGGGAGATGTAGCGACTCTAGAATTTACCGGCCGCGCGATCGCAATCCTCGGTCGATTAAGTCAAGAAGGAGGCCTCGCGGAGGTCTTTATAGATGGACAAAAGCAGGATCTTTTGTTGGATGCCTACATTGTTCCGAACACCCATGACAATGTCTTGTGGCAAATCTATGGTCTTGCTCCCGGCCGGCATACACTTCGGATCGTCACCCTGGGTCGATCGGACCCGCGTTCCCGAGGCCACGAAGTCCAGATCGAAGCGGCCGTCACGTATCGATGAAGCCTTTGCGTGGAAAAAAGCGTAGCCGAAAAGGAGAAGGCGTCTGTCCATTTCGCTTATCCCGGCGCGCTGGGGACAGCGCGCCTTACCACCCATCACCTTCCGTATGCCATTGGAAAGGTAGGACGGCTTGTCCTCAAGCCGCCGTAAAAATCGATTCGTCGCAAGGGAGATTTCTCATCCACGCTCTGAGGAGCTACAGATTGGGGTTTTTTTTTAGGGTAGGGTGGTTTCGAGGAGGAAGAAGTGGTTAGAGTCCCCTGGAACCGGGACTTCGAATTGAACCACGCGTTCAAACGACCAGGCTGGAAGGGAAAGCCAGGGGGCTTCTTTTTGAAGAGGCAAAGTCTGTGTTTTGAAAATTTGATAGGCGCGATCGGCTCGTAGGGTAACCCACAGGAAAAGCGTGGCATCTGTACGCCGAAACCACCAGATCCATTGAGGGGCACCGTCGGGTCGAAGAGGATTGGTTCCGGCAATCCATTCCTCCTGGTTGGTCAACCCGTCGTGATCTGGATCTTGTTCGGCATCGTGAGGATTCTGGGGGTTGAGCCCATAGAGCTGTTCCCATTCATCCGGCATTTGATCCTGATCCTGGTCCGTCCCGGCCGTCCAATTTCGAGGATCATTTCCCCAGCTATGCAGATCGATCCGTCGTAACTCAGCGCCACAACAACCCGCCAGGATCGGCCATGGAGGATGGGGACGGTAATCGACCCGGTCGACCACAATATACGGAACGATTCCTTCATTCGGGGGATGAGTCTGTGGCGTATCCGGTCGAGCCAGCTCCAGTCGTTCCCCGTCATTATCCAGCGAACCGTTCCAGGGTCCAAAGACGCGGATCGTCGAGGGTAGGTTATATTGGCGGCGGAAATCCGCGGGCGTGACCCCGGCTATCAGAACCCGTTCGCCCGGCTCAAGAAAGACATTGGTCGGAAAGGCATAATCCACCGCTCCCTGGAGATGCCAGGTATTCGTAGGATAGTCCGGATCAAATAAGGGGACACGATTGGTGCTGATATTGGTCAATTCCACGTACTCCGCTCGGCCGTGAAGAGGATGGTAGCAAAGACGGCTGATCACAACTGGTCCGACTAGAGGAGGGCTGTTAGGGGCACCGTGTCCTGTCCGGAACAAGTCTAAGTACTCGGGTGGGTCTGTGTGCCGAACATTTGTGCCAAAGGTGAGTCGTCGCATCGGAACAAGGGGACCTGACCCATTCGGCCAACGTCCTACGGATACCCCATTGGCCGTGGCCCCAAATCGAACCGCATCCACAATCCATTGAGGACGGCCGGTTTTGTCCAGGACACTTAATATCGCCTCGTCTCCTACCGGAGAGTTAAAGGAAAAGGGCACCAGCGGGTTATTCAGGTTGAATTGGTATTCATAAAACACTACGTAGCCGTGGGGTGGCAGAATCGTGCCTTCCGGAATCCGAAACTTGGCTAATTCTCCAGGATCATCACTGAGATACCAACCACTGAGATCCACGGTATTGGTTCCGGCATTGTACAACTCCACCGCGTCTTCCAACGGTGGATCGGTGTGGGCGAGGACTTCGTTAATCACAATCCGGGGAATGTCCTGAGCGGGAGGTTGACCCGGTGTCCCCAGGTAACGACGGGAAGCCTGCCAGGAATGAGGGTCGTTGGGAGGAAGCAAAGGATCTTTCAATTCCAAGGAAGCTCCCCAGCCGTCCGCCAACCAGGGCCAGGGCCGTTGGGGAAAATAGGTCACCTGGTAGCGCACCCGGCCGAGCGGATCGCGAAGGATGACAGTATCGCCCCCATTGCTAAGCTTTCCGGAAAAGGTGTGGGGAGCTAAGTAAACCGTCAGTGCCCCGTAGGTGGCATAAAAATCTGATCGATCTTTCACAACAACCACTCGTTCTCCAGGAGAGAGCACGAGGTAGGAGGAAAAATGATAGCTGATCCCTCCGTCCAGGCGCCATCCGGCCAGGGAGATCGGGGAATCGGTTGGATTCCAAAGTTCTACAAATTCAACCCCCTCATCGCTAGGTGGGTGGTACATGATTTCGCTGATGACGATTTGAGCGTGGAGTGAAACCGCCGTAAACAAGCATCCCCAACCGATCCATTTGGCCCACATGGTAAAAAGCATAAAAGGGTGGTGGAGAAGGGACAAGCTCCCAGAGCCGCTCTTATTGTCTGGAAAAGCACGAGAGAGGAGGGGTGATGATATGACTCATAAGAACGCGCAGGCCACCGTCTTACGATCGTGTTGCATTTTTACGGTGCGTTGGGGCAAGGCGTCCTACCGCAACATGGCTTTCGGATGCCAAGGAAAGGTAGGACGATTTGTCCTCGAGCCGCCGCAAGAAATTCTTTTCCTCTATCTTCCCATCCGCTGCGATCCTGCCTTTCATCCGATGTTTTTTCTCCT
>CAZBKV010000311.1:0-3830 GCA_964492575.1 uncultured Verrucomicrobiota bacterium
CAAGCTCTAGATTGGAAGGATATGAGAATTTTAGGGTACTGGATTGGGTATTTGATTTTCGTCTTTGTGAGTGGGGCAGCGCTTGCCCCTTGGCTTTATCATGGGATGCAATGGTTGGGACAACATGTCTCTTTGCTTTCGGGGTTAGCGGATCATCCGTTTCATCGGTTTGTTCATCGGTCGATTTTTATTGTGGCGTTTTTGGGGTTGGTTCCGCTGACACGGCACCTGGGATTGCGTTCTTGGGAGGCGGTTGGATTTCGTTTCCAGCGAGGGGCGTATGATCGGTTTAACAGTGGATGGGTCGCGGGGTTTGTGACGGTGGGGATAGTGATGTTGGTGATTTTGCAGATTGGCCCGGCGACGTATCGACGTTCTTTTGAACCGACCTTGTTTTCGATTCTTTCGTTAGCACTGAAGGCGGTACTGACAGGAGTCACGGTGGGGATTCTAGAAGAGCTTTTGTTTCGAGGAATCGTTTTTGGATCGTTGCGAGGGGCGTTGGGAGTCTTACCGGCGATGGTGGTGAGTAGCGCGATCTATAGCTGGGTCCATTTTTTTGCAAAGGTGAGCTGGGTAGGTCCGGTCTCATGGGATTCAGGGTTTCAGGTCGTTCGGTTGATGATAGAAGGGTTGGTGGATCCTTATCTGCTGTGGCCGGCGGCTTTGAATCTGTTTGTGGCCGGGATGATCCTGGTCTGGCTTTATCATCGGACCGGGGATTTGGCCACATCGATTGGGCTTCATGCTGGATGGGTAATTGCGTTGAAGCTGTGTACAGGGATCTTTAAACTTCGCGGCCTGCCGGGATCGTGGACAGGGAGTTCGCGATTGGTGGATGGATGGATTGCTTTGCCAGCGTTGCTTTTTTCCGGATGGTTCGCCTGGAAATGGGTTCAGATGCAGAAGGGAACGGAGCCAAAGCCTTCTTTGAACGCCTCTCCTGCCGGAACTGAATCAGGCGAACCTTCGGCTTCGACCCCTCCTGTGACTCATTCGGAAGGCTTTTCCCGACCGAGGGAGTTGAATCCTGCGGCCTCAAAAGATTCGAATCATGAGGATTCGTCTTCATCGGTGGGTTGAAGGGCTGATGGGGTTGCTTTATCCTCGGGTGTGTCAGATATGTCGAACGGAATCTGTTCGGCAGGAAGAGGGTTATGTTTGTGAGCGATGTCGGACGAAATGGGGAGGAGGGATACGATGGATTGAGCCGCCGGTATGTTATCGCTGTGGGCAACCGTATCCGGGGATGATTACGGTACCGTTTCGGTGCTGGGGGTGTCGGGATTTGGATTTACGATTTTCGAGGGCGCGGGCAGCGGTCTTAGCTACGGATCTGATTTTGGAAGTGTTGCATCGGTACAAATACAATCGAGCGGTCTGGTTTGAGCCGTTTTTGCGTTCGCTGTGGCTGAGTCGGGTAGTTCCGGCTGCAGAGGAGGAGCAATGGGACGGGATTGTGCCGGTTCCGTTGCATCCGGTTCGGGAACGGGAGCGAGGGTTTAACCAGGCCGAGCGGCTGGCGGATTGGCTGAGTCAGGAGACCGGGATCCCGGTTTATCGGGATGCGGTTCGGCGGGTGCGATACACCCCCAGTCAAACCCAACTCTCTCGGCAGGAACGAATTCGCAACGTGCGAGGGGCGTTTGGGCCGGGGCGCCGGATCGATCAGGTTCAGGGAAAACGAATTTTGGTTGTGGACGATGTGTTGACGACTGGATCGACCTGCAGCGCGTGCGCAGAGGTGCTGCGCAAGGCCGGTGCGGCAGATGTGGATGTCTGGACTTTAGCGAGGAGTCGAGGGGCACGCTGAAGCGGCCGTCCTTCGTTTTTCATCCAGGAGGGTTTCCTCATGATGAAGAACAACCAAAATTCGAACAAGCCTGAGCCAGGGAAAAAACCGGCGAAGCCGCCGTTTTTCCGTAAGCCGGGGTTTATTACCTCGATCTTCCGGCGTAAAAAGGAGATTCCGCCGGGGTTATGGACCAAATGCCCGAAATGTGGAGAGCTGATTTACAATAAAGATCTGACGGCTCATCAGCGGGTCTGTCCGAAATGTCAGTTTCACTTCCCAATCAGTGCATGGGAACGAATTCGGTTGATTGTCCATCCTGACTCGTTTGTGGAGATGGACGGTGGGATGGAAAGTGTGGATATCCTGGGCTTTACCGGGGTGCATCGCTATGTGGACCGCTTGGAGAAGTACCGGAAATCGACCGGCCTGAAAGATGCGATTGTCACCGGGGTTGCGAAGATTGAAGGTCGACCGGTTGCGTTAGGGGTAATGGATTTCGGTTTTCTGGGAGGCTCGATGGGGTCTGTGGTGGGGGAAAAGGTCACTCGGCTGATCGAACGCGCGATTCGGGAACGACTTCCGTTGATCCTCATCTCTGCCAGCGGAGGGGCCCGAATGTACGAAGGGATGTTTAGTCTGATGCAAATGGCCAAGACGGCTGCGGCCCTGGCCTACCTGGCGGAGGAACGAATTCCTTATATCAGCGTGTTGACGCATCCTACCTACGCCGGCGTGATGGCCAGCTATGCGAGTCTTGGAGATTTAATTCTCGCCGAGCCGGGAGCCATGATCGGCTTTGCCGGACCGCGGGTCATCAAGGAGACCACCCAGGCAACTCTGCCACCAGGGTTCCAGACCGCGGAGTTCCTTCTGGAACACGGATTGATCGACATGATTGTTCCCCGTCAAAAACTACGGGAAAAACTGGCGTATTTTTTGGACTTCCTTCGACCGGCACCACCGCGTCGGAGTCGACCCTTACCGTTTTAAAACAAGTTTCAAAAAGGATCTTTTATGAATCATTCCTTCCCTTCTCAATCTCGACCTTCCATCCAGCCGGACTTAGCGGCGGTCCGAGACCATCGCCGGGAATACCCCAACCTGCTATTTGTCTATCCAGTCATTTCCCGACGATCCCGAGGCCTTTCGATCGGAATCAATCTCAACCCGGATAAACGCTGCAACTTCAACTGTGTCTATTGCGAAGTCGACCGGACCCGTCCGGGCCTGGCCATCCAGCCGACACCGGAACGGGTCGAGCAAGAGCTGGAACGGATGATCGAGCAGGTTCAGTCCGGTCAGTTAGCCAAAGAACCCAGGTTTCAAGAGGCACCGGAGCTGGCCCGAACGATTCGAGACTTTGCCTTCAGCGGTGATGGAGAACCGACGTTGGTGCCGAACTTCGATGCCTTTGCCCAGACGGTGGCGACCGTGCGGCGGCGCCATGGCCTGGAACAGGCGAAAATTGTGCTGATTACCAACGCCGTCAGTCTTGACAAGCGAACCGTCCAGGCCGGGCTACGAATCCTTCAAGAAAACAACGGTGAAATCTGGGCCAAACTGGATGCCGGCACCTCGGCCTACTTCCAAACCATCAATAGAAGCCCGGTTCGGTTTGAGCGAATCCTTCGAAACATTACCCAAACAGCGCGTTGGTTTCCGCTGATCATCCAGTCCCTTTTCCTTCGTTGGCAGGGCCAAAGAATGCCTTCGGAAGAGTTGGAAGCTTACTGTGCACGGCTGAACCAGATCCTTCAAGCCGGCGGCCGGATCCAAGCCGTGCATGCCTATACCATCGCTCGCCCGGCTCCGGAACCGGAGGCCAAACCCCTAACAGCTCGCGAACTGGAGGAAATCGCTGCGATCATCCGACAACGAACCGGATTGCCTGTGGAGATTTTTCCATAAGTGAAGGAAGTTTGCGTTGGAGATGGTTCTGGAAAGGTCGGCCGTCTCCTTGGGGGAAAGACGCAACCGCCCTTTCCTAGAGCTCATCCGAAAAATCAGCTGGGTCGTTTGAAGGGAAGGCTTTGAG
>CAZBKV010000312.1:0-3829 GCA_964492575.1 uncultured Verrucomicrobiota bacterium
GGCTTGGCAGCGGGGGATGGAGCCGTTGGGAAAGCCGATTGTGGAGAGTCGGGTTTGGAGAGAGGGGCTTGGGCCGTGGCAGGTGATTCAAAGCAAGGCCTATCCGGTGGTGGTCCAAACGGGGCGTCGTGGGCCGAAACCCGGGCTGGCTGCTTTGCGGCTTCGACCGATCCCGCCCGCTCCTAAAGCGTATCAACAAGGACTTCAGCTTTCCCGGATTCCGTTGCGGGGGGCCGGGAAGTATACCCTGTCGTTTTGGGCACGAGCTGATCAGCCGCGGTCGATGGTGGTAGAGGTTTCGGCAGAGGGACCGCGGCGAGAGCGTTTGGTCCAGGTTCGACGGACGGTCCGGCTTGCTCCGTCCTGGCAGCGGTATGTTTTGGTTTTTGAGATGGAAGGGAAGGAGAGGGCTTTGGCGAGGATCAGGTTCCGGTTTGGGGGCGAGGCCGTGCCGCTGGAAATCGCCGGGGTAGTCCTCCAGCCGGGTAACGGCGCCATTGTGATTCCGGAAGGACAGTCGTTGGAGAAGGGAAATGTGGGGATTCCGACTCGATCGTGGTGCAAGGCGGCGCAAGCGGATGTACGGGCGTTTATGGTCCAGACGGAGAAGGAGTTTTTGTTGGATATGATGGATTTTTTGAAGCATGAGGTGGGGGTACGGGTGCCGATTACTGGAACACAGATTACTTATACGGATCCGGCGATTGTAGCGGAGAGCTGTGATTATGCCGATGTGCATTATTATTGGCAACATCCACGGTTTCCGGGGCGGCCTTGGGACCCGCGGAATTGGTACATTCCGAATACCCCGATGGAGGCGCAACCGGAACAGAGTTTGCTGATTCGGGCGCCGTGGCGGTTGTTGGATCGGCCGTATACGCTGTCGGAGTGGAATATTCCGGCGCCCAACGATTATGGGGCGGGGATGGCCCCGTTTGCCGCATTGATCGCCGGATTGCAGGATTGGGACGGGGTGTTTTTCTTCCAATATCACAGTAGTGACCAGAATTGGTATACGGATCAGATTCAACGGTACTTTGCGTTGAATGGGCATCCGGTGAAGTTGGCTTTATTGAGTGCGTTGGCTCCGGCGATTCGGCGTGGGGATATTGTCCCGCTGGAGAAGGTGGCGGCCGGTACGGCGGATCAGATGTTGGATCTCCTGCTGGCGTTTCGGTACCGGATTGGGGTGGATCCGAAACGGAAAGAGCCTTCGAAGGTGGCTCCTTGGAAGGGTCGGGTTTTGCGCACGCCGGATGGGCAAGCGGAGTGGGATGCGTCGGATCCGAAACGGGCTTATGTCCGGCTTGTGACACCGAGGACTTGTGCGGTGTGGGGACTGATTGCGAATCGGGAGTTTGATTTAGGAGGAATCCGCGTTGGGATAGGGTCGGTGGATCGGAATTATGCGGTCGTGGTGCTGACGAGTTTGGACGGGAAGGATCTGGCTCGTAGCCGAAGGATGTTGCTTGTGGCCACCGGTCGTGCGGAGAATCAAGGGATGGGGTGGAATGCGGATCGGACCTCGGTAGGGAATCGTTGGGGGCATGGTCCGACGCTTGTCAATGGCGTGCCGTTGACGGTTCGGTTTCCGTTTGTGGTTGGGTCGGTTGCTGCGCTGGATGGTCGGGGAAAACCGATTCGGAAGGTCCCGGTGGAACAAGAAGGGAAAGGAGTCCGAATCAGGTTAGGTCCCGAGTTTCGGACGTTGTGGTACGAAGTGCGGAGATAGATTAAAAATGGGGAGCTTTTCTTAAATGGAAAACAGGCCAGGAGGATCCATGTCCGTAGGAAAGGAGAACGCGATGAAGAGGAATCGAACGATTCGAAGGGGTTGGAAGATGAGGTTGGGCTGGGGATTGTTGCTTCTTGTTCTGGGCGGGATCGGTGGAAAGGGCGCGGAGAGAGCTTTCGCTCCGGATCGCCCCATCAACCAACAGCAACAGTATAAGCGCATTCACCGTCAAGTGGCCCAATGGCTCTTTCACGGCCAGTCGCAAAAGGCGGTCCAGTGGTGTGAGGTTTTTACCAAGACGAATCCGAAGGATGCGGAGGGTTGGTATTTTTATGCCGGTGCGTTGGCGGCAGTGGGGCGAATCCCGGAGGCGATGGAGGCGGTTCGTCGAGCAGAGGCCTTGGGATTGCCGTTGGAGCGGTTTTTGGCTGGGCCACGGGAGGCGTTTCGGCCGTTGGTGACCTCGGAGGCGTTCCGGAAGTATGCCCAAGGTAAGGTCAGTCCGCTGATCCATGGGCCGATGGTAGGGGCGGTAACGGCGACGGGAGCGAAGATCTGGGTTCGGACGGCTCAGGCGACGAAGGTCGTGGTGGAGGCTTATGAATTAAGCGGGAATCGAACGATCCGTGGGGAGGGGAAGACTTCTCCTGAGACGGATTACACCTGTGTTGTTTCCTTACACGGCCTGCGTCCGAATACGAAATATACGTATGTCGTCAAGATTGGGGATCGTGTGGTGGGTTCCGGGCAGTTTCGGACCCGTGTGTTGCAGGGCTATCCGGTCAAGTTGCGGGTCGCGTTTGGAGGAGGAGCCGGGTATACCCCATGGAAAGAATATATATGGAAGACAATCCTCCAACATCATCCGGATGCGTTTTTGTTCCTAGGTGACAATGTGTATATTGATGCACCGGAGGATCGGCCTTATCAGCGGTATAAATACTACCGTCGGCAGTCTCAGCCGTGGTTTCGACAGATGGTCGCTAATACACCCATTTATGCCATTTACGATGACCACGATTTTGGTGTGAATGATTGTTGGGGCGGGCCTGAGGTAGACCGGCCGGCATGGAAACGGCAGGCATGGGAGGTCTTTTGTCAAAACTGGGTCAATCCGTATTATGGAGGAGGACAGGAACACCCGGGCTGTTGGTTTCATTTTTCCATTGGGGATGTGGACTTTTTCTTGATTGATGGACGATATTATCGGACAAATCCTCGTACGACACCCCCGGCCAAGCGGTCTATGTTAGGCAGCTTTCAGAAAGCCTGGCTGCTTCGTCATTTACAGGATTCACGGGCTACGTTTAAGTTTTTGATCTCCGATGTGCCCTGGGCAAGTGGAACAAAACCAGGGAGCCCTGATACATGGGATGGGTTTGATCGGGAACGGAGCGAAATCTTCCAGTTTCTAGCACAGCATCATATCACCGGAGTCATCCTCCTTTCCGCGGATCGGCATCGGCATGACATCTGGCAGGTCCGCTGGCCCGGAAAGTATCCGTTGTATGAGTTTGAGAGTAGCCGGTTGACCAATGTCCATCAACATCGTTGTATTCCCAAGGCTCTATTCTGCTGGAATGGGAATGGGTTTGGGGAATTGGAGATTGATACGACCCAGCCGGATCCGGTGGTGTGCTACCGCATTATGAGCATTGATGGGCAATGTATCCATACATTTTACCTTCGGCTTAGCCAGCTTCAGTAAGCCTAAGGAGAGGGGCAAGGTTAATCAATCCTTCGCACAAACGGGACGAAGAAGAAGCTAAGAAGAAGGATGAGAATGCCTGGAATTAAATAAGGGATATAAGGGGCAGAGTTTTGCAGATATATGGCGCTGAAAGATCCTATTATACAGCCCCAGAGGGTGGCTTTTTCCGGCATATAAGAGGAGGGGGTTGGATGGCCGGTTGTACACCGAAGAAAAAGACGCGCGAGGGCAGAGCGAGCCAATGCTCCTCCCACGGTGATCAAGGCGAGAATGGCAAGCCATTCCTGTAGGTGTTCTGCAAGAATAATAAGGAGGAAGCCTACCCCCATCAATCGAAATCCCCAGAGCGGGCTGGGTATATCTCCTGTAAGCCGGGTCCATAT
>CAZBKV010000313.1:0-3810 GCA_964492575.1 uncultured Verrucomicrobiota bacterium
GGATGACCGGGCGGGCCCGGACACGGCTGCGGGATGTTTTGACCTTCATGCAACGGAGCGGGGTGGAGGCGTTACCGATCGTGTTGCTGATCAACGGGTTGATTGGGATGATTTTGGCTTTTGTGGGGGTGGTGCAGTTGGAGCAGTTTGGGGCGGCGATTTATGTGGCGGATTTGGTGGCTTTGGCGGTGTTGCGGGAGATGGGGGCGTTGATGACAGCGATTATTTTATCGGGTCGGACCGGTGCGGCATTTGCGGCCCAGCTTGGGACGATGCGGGTATCGGAGGAGACAGATGCGTTGCAGGTTTTGGGGATTTCGCCGATGGAGTTTTTGGTTGTGCCGCGGTTGGTGGCGATGACGGTGATGATGCCGTTGTTGGTGGTGTTTGCGGATGCGATTGGACTGTTGGGCGGGGCGTTTGTGGCGACGACGATGTTGGAACTATCGCTTCGGGCTTATTGGCATCAGACGGTGTTGTGGGTGACGCTGCGACACTTTGATATTGGGGTGATCAAGGGGGTAGTTTTTGGAGCGATTGTTGCGTTTTGGGGATGTTATTATGGGATGCGGAGTGGGCGGTCAGCTGAAGCGGTAGGCATGGCGGCGACGCGGGCGGTGGTGGCGAGTATTACGAGTTTGATTGTGGTGGATGCGATTTTTGCCGTCGTTCTGACCGTACTGGATTTATGAGAGAAATGGTACCGGTTCCACAAATTGTATTGGAGGATCTGGAAGTTGGGTATGGCGATCATGTCGTGCTGAGGGGGGTGAATGCCACGATTTATAAGGGGGAGATTTTTGTCATCATGGGGGGAAGCGGCTGTGGGAAGAGTACGTTGTTGCGTCACATGATCGGTTTGTACCGCCCGCGGAAGGGGCGGATTCTTTTTCAAGGGGTGCCGGTGGAGGAGTGGTTGTCGAGTCCGGAACGGGTGGCACGGAGCATTGGGGTGTTGTTTCAGAGCGGGGCGTTATGGAGTTCGATGACGGTGTTTGAGAACGTGGCCCTGCCGTTGGAGCAGTATACGGAGCTAGGAGCAGAGGAGCGAGCGGAGATAGTGCGACTAAAGCTGGCCTTGGTAGGATTGGATGGGGTGGAGGATTTTTTGCCGTCTCAGCTTTCCGGGGGGATGCAAAAGCGGGTTGCTCTGGCACGGGCTCTGGCCTTAGATCCGGAGGTTTTGTTTTTGGATGAGCCAAGTGCCGGGTTGGATCCGGTAACCTCACGGAAGCTGGATCAATTGATCTTGCAGCTTCGGGAAAATTTGGGAACGACGTTTGTGGTGGTGACCCATGAGCTGGAGAGCATTTTTACGATTGCAGATCGGGCGATGTTTCTGGATGCCCGGACGAAGACGGTTCGAGCGATTGGGACACCGTATGAGCTATTCCAGGAATCTCAAGATCCGGTGATCCGCGAGTTCCTTTCGCGAGGACGTTGGGTAGAACAGTCGGCGGATCGGATTTGTCAGAGCGGTCCTCGGTCCGGCAGGGTGGTGGAGGAAACGAAGAACCTGAATGGGAGACCATGAAACGGCCGTATCATCCAACTTTAATCGGTTTCTTTGTTCTGACGGCGTTGGCGTGTGCCGTGGTGATGATTATTTCGTTTGGTTCGGGCCGATTTTTTAGTCGCCGGATTCCGTTTGTGGTGGTCTTTCCGCATTCGGTGAATGGGCTGACGGTCGGCTCTCTAGTAAAGTTTAAGGGAGTACCGGTGGGGGAAGTAACGCGTTTGGCAATCCAATTGGATAAGAATGGCAATCCGCAGAATATTATCGTTTATTGCGAACTTAATCAACATCTCGTGACAATAGTCCCTCAAGATGGTCCTTCTTCTTTAAGCGAAGAAGTGATTCGTCAAGCGATTCAAAATGGACTGCGGGCACGTTGTGCATCAGACAGCTTTATCACTGGCCAGCTTTACGTGGATTTAGATATGTATACGAATGCGCCTCCACCGATTTATCGGCTGCCTGGCAATACCATGCTTGAGATCCCGGTTCTTTATGAGAGTGCAGCAGGATTTCTCCAGTCCTTAGGCCGGGTGAATGTACGGCGTTTGGCTGATCAAACCGAGCAGATCCTACAGCAACTTAATCGTCTCTTAGCTAACGTGGATATAGGAACTGTGTCGACTTCGCTAGTTCAAACATTGAATGCGATCAAGGACTTAGCTCAAAGCCAATCTTTGCAGGATGCGATCCGTTCGTTCCAGCAAACTATGGAACAAACTGAACAGGCGTTGCGGCAGATGAACGCTCGTATTCCGATTGTTTCTACAAATTTGCAGACAGCCTTAAATCAGGCCCAACAGACGATCCAGCATCTAGACCAAACGCTACAAGAATTCCATCGGCTGACCTCTCCCTCCGCTCCATTGCTTCAACAGTTGCAGCAAACCCTAACGGAGTGGACCGAGGCGGCGCGAGTCTTGCGTCTTTTGCTGGAGGAGTTGGAACGGAATCCTTCGGTGATTCTTACCGGCAAACAACCCAAGAAACCGTAAAAGGAAAGGGATATGGAACAGATGCGGCAAGTTGGGATAAGGATTGTAGGGATCGGTTGGATGCTCGTGGTGGTAGGATGCCTTCCGTTTCGTCAATCCACAGGACCGGTGCATTATTATCGTCTTGGTTGCCCTACAGAGAATCGGGCGAAAGTCCATCGGGAAAAACCTGCTTTCCGTGGTTGTCTTTTGATCGTAAGACCTCAGGTAGCCGCCTATTTGAATCGCCCCGGATTGGCCATTCGACGGGGAGACCAGGGTGTGGTTTATACGGAGAACCATCGTTGGGCGGAACCGGTGGAGGATGGGCTCCATCGTCTTCTGCGGGAATGTCTGAGTCGGCGGTTGGGGACTGAACATATACTTATAGGAAGCTACCCGGTGGCTCCTTCAAATTGCTGGGAGTTGCAGATTGTGGTGGATCAGTTTGAGATTGACGAACACGGTGTGGCGTATCTTGCCGGGACTTGGACGTTGCTGCGTGGGGCGGATCGAGAGGTACTGATGACCGTACCGTTCTATTTTCAAAGCTCGTTTTCTTATCATCCTTCGGATTTAAGTCCTGCGGTTCAGGCGCTGGCTCAGGATGTGGAGAAACTAAGTGATCAAATCAGCGAGAAACTGTTTCAACGACTTCGAAGCTCCTCCATCTCGTCTCCTGAAGAACATTAGGGGAGCAAAATGCAGGGCTTTCCCGCAGCGCGGATGAGGTTTGGGTTTCATGAATGATAGAGTACAGACTCCGAACCCGGATTCTTGGAAGTCGGAGCGTCGATCTCGGAAACGCTGGATTCGCAGGGGCATCCTGGCCCTGGTTCTGGTCGGGTTTCTTGTGAGTTTGGGATGGGCTCCGCTTGCGGTGGTTTGGGTTCGGTTGGTGTTGGCGGTTGGTCCAGTGTATGCGGACCGGGTAGCTGTTGCGGGATGGGCTCAAATGCAAATTGAGGGTCTCCAGTGGACGAATCGCTCCCTTCGACTTCAGATCCAAAGACTTCGGATACCAACCCCTCTGGTGTGGCTTTGGGAGCGTGCTTGGAACAAACCGGATTCCCAGGCCGCGGTGGAAGGAAAGGGATGGCGAGTTCGGTTGATTCATCCTTCCTCACCAAAGCCGCTTCGGCCACGCCGAACGCCATGGCAAAAAATCGAACGATGGATCCGGCGGTTATATCGGTTCGGGTGCTGGCTTCCACCGATCCATTTTCAAGATGGGCAGATTGTTTTTCCGAACGGAGTGAAGGTTCTTGTGCCGGAGTGTTGGTGGATCCGAGGTTGGCTTTGGGGTGGATGGGTTTGGGA
>CAZBKV010000314.1:0-3792 GCA_964492575.1 uncultured Verrucomicrobiota bacterium
TTGGCATCTAGAAAACCATGTTGTGGTAGGGCGCGTGTCCTCAGCGCGCCAAAAGAAAAGGAAGAAAATTGTTATGCGGTGATCTGGGGACAAGTTATTTCCTTTCTCTGGGCCCTCTGCGTCTCTGTGGTTTTCTTTGCCCGTTTTTACCGCAGAGGCATAGAGAGAAGCGGCGTGACAGCGTGACGTGTGATGGTGAAATCTACCATCTTACGACAGTAGCCACACAGGATTCAGAAGCCAAGGGAGAGACGGAGGCCTTGTAGCTACGCTCCTCAGAGCGTGGAAAAATTTGGGTTTCATGCAGCGACCTCAGGGTAAGAGGCCCAAGTCTTTTCTTTGGGCGTCTCTCTATAAATTAGGCGTGGATTTGAGTAATGCCGAAGAAGATGATTTTACCTTTCCTGAATATGCCAGGGGAGACCGTAGCGATTGAGATCGGCAAGGAAGGGATCGGGATCTAGTTGTTCAATATTCCACACGCCGGGTCGACGCCACACGCCGGTTACGACCATCTTTGCCCCCACCATCGCTGGAACCCCGGTCGTATAGGAAACCGCCTGGGCCCCGGTCTCTCGATAGGCCTCTTGATGATCACAGACGTTGTAGATGAAAACCCGTTTCCGTTGGCCGTTTTGAAGGCCTTCGATCAGACAGCCGATGCAGGTTTTCCCTTTGGTTCGTGGACCTAGCGAAGCGGGATCTGGGAGGAGCTGTTTAAGGAACTGGAGGGGAACGATTTTGTGCCCTTCATAATCTACAGGATCGATCCGGGTCAGACCAACATTCTGCAAGACTCGCAGATGGGTGAGGTACTCGTCGGAGAAGGTCATCCAAAACCGGATTCGTTTTAATCCCGGAATATGGCGGACGAGGGATTCCAGCTCCTCGTGGTACATGAGGTAAGCCTTGCGGGGGCCGATTTCGGGAAAGTCAAATTCACGACTCAGCTCCATCGGCTTGGTCTCGATCCATCGTCCTTCTTCCCAATAACGTCCTGGGGCAGTGACTTCACGGATGTTGATTTCGGGGTTGAAATTCGTGGCGAACGGTAGGCCGTGGTCGCCGGCATTGCAGTCCAGGATGTCGATGGTCTCGATCTGATCGAACAGATGCTTTTGGGCGTAGGCACAAAAGGCGTTGGTAACTCCCGGATCAAAACCGCACCCCAGCAGGGCCATAATGCCGCGTTGTTGGTATTTTTCCTGATAGGCCCATTGCCATTTGTACTCGAACTTGGCTACGTCCGGGGGTTCGTAGTTGGCGGTGTCTTCATAGTCTACGCCGGCTTCCAAACAGGCGTCCATGATGGGAAGGTCTTGGTAGGGAAGGGCGACGTTGATGACAATGTCCGGCCGGAATTGTTGGATTAGGGCGACGACCTGTTTGGGTTGATTGGCATCGACCTGGGCGGTTTGGATAGAACGTTGATACCTGGATTGGACTTCCGATGCGATTTGTTCGCACTTCGAAAGCGTTCGGCTGGCTAGACAGATTTCTTCGAAGACCTCGGGGACTTGGGCACATTTATGGGTTACGACTCGGCCAACCCCACCCGCTCCAATGATCAATACCCTGCTCATGGAGAGTGATTATGCCAGGCTTCCTTTTCGTGGCAATGCTAAGGATCCAACAAAATGGAGGAGGCGCATTCGGATGGAAATGCCAAAGAAAAACCCTCTTCGGCCGATGAGGTCGGAAGAGGGCGCAAAAGCGAATAGGAGGTTGCCGTAAAGCTTTTTACCGTTTGCTGTATTGGAACCGTTTGCGGGCACCGGGTTGACCGGGCTTTTTGCGTTCCTTCTTGCGCGGGTCGCGGGTCAGCATTCCGGCCTTCTTCAAGATGGGCCGGAGGGTTGGATCGTATTGGAGCAGGGCCCGCGCAATTCCATGGCGAATGGCCCCTGCCTGTCCGGAGAACCCGCCTCCTGAGACGTTGACCCGGATGTCGAATTTCCCTTCTGTCTGGGTCAAAACCAAGGGTTGAAGAATCAAGGCCCGGTAGGATTCCACAGGGAAGTAATCTTCAAAGGCTCGGCCGTTGACCTTGATGATGCCGGTCCCGATTTTCATCCGGACGCGGGCGGTGGCTGTTTTCCGTCGTCCGGTGGCCACAAATTCCCCACTCGGAACGGCTTGAATGGATTCAGCCGGGGTGGTCTCCGGCATCGGTGGGGTTGATGGTTCTTCGGCAGGGGTTTCTGGAGCTGGTGGTTCTACCGTAGGGGTTGGTTGTGGGGTCTCGTTTGCCGGTGTTTCAGGATTTACATTGACCTCTTCCATAGGGCCTCAGAGCTGTCTTTAGGTGTTAATTTCCAAAGGTTCAGGTTTTTGGGCTTGATGCGGATGATTGGGGCCGGCGTAGACCTTCAGTCGCTTCAGCATTCGTGCTGCCAGCCGGTTTTTGGGCAGCATGCCTTTGACGGCGTGGATGATAAGGCGCTCCGGATGCGTGGCCCGGACTTGAGCGACGGTGCGGTACTTCTCGCCGCCCTTATAACCGGAGTAGGTCATGTAGGTTTTTTGAGTCTCCTTCTTCCCGGTCAAAACGACCTTTTCCGCATTGACGACGACCACAAAGTCGCCGGTGTCCAGATGCGGGGTATAGATCGGTTTATTTTTGCCGCGGAGGATGTTGGCAATTTGGGCGGCCAGACGACCGAGGATTTTCCCTTCGGCGTCTACCAGGTACCACTTCCGGGCGTTGACGTCAACTTTTGGTAAAAATGTCTTCATCTGTCTTTCTTTCTAAAGGCAAACCAACCTATCCGCCTTGCTGGAAGCGTCAACCCTGAAATGAAAGATTTTGCGTTGTTGAACGCTCTGTTTTTCCGGAACCGAATCCCGGCCCTGCCGGGACAACAGGCCTTTTATCTTCTCCAACCATGGAATTTCTGCAAGTACTTTTTCGATTTTTTGAGGGTTTTGAACGCTATCAACTTAATGGAAGAAGATCCGGAGGATGTAATAGAAGAGCACGGCCAGGCCGGCTCCGGCAGGGATGGTGACTAGCCAGGAGATCACGATGTCCCGGACCATTCGCAGGTTGAGGTATTCGATTCCGCGGGCCAATCCGATTCCCAGCACAGCCCCCACAAGTGTGTGGGTGGTAGAAATTGGGAGTCCCATTCGGGAGGCAAAGACGATGGTGGTGGCCGCGCTGATCTCAGCAGCAAAACCGCGGCTGGGGGTTAGGTGGGTGATCTTTCGGCCTACAGTCTCGATGACTCGATAACCCCACGTGGCGAGGCCAAGAACGATTCCACTGCCGCCGAGCATGAGGCACCAGAGTGGGACTTGGGTTTTTAAGGAGATGACCCCTCCCTTCACAATCGCAGCGATCGCGGCCAAAGGGCCGATGGCGTTGGCCACATCATTGGCCCCATGAGCAAAGGCCACAAAAGAGGCGCTCATGACTACCAAAAGGGCAAAAACCTCCTCGATTTTTTCGAATTCAAACTGGCGGCGGTATTCCCATCGTCTAGCTGGTTGTTCTGATCCTGGAACCAGTGGGGGACGAAGTACGACCTTGGGATTGGGTTGTTCCCGATATTTTTTGGGGATAAAGGGGATCCCTCCGGGGACATCGCTTTCTAATTCGATGCCTCGTTCTTTCCGTTCCCGGTCATGGAGGGCTCGCAGACGTTTGATCCATAACAGCGATCCTGCACTACACAAAGCAGCCATTCCTATCGCCACCAATAAGGCTTGGCCGAGGGGAAGGTTGAGATGGAGGTTTTTTAGTCCTTTCCAGACGGCTACCAAGGTGAGCACGAAAGCGACATAGAAGAT
>CAZBKV010000315.1:0-260 GCA_964492575.1 uncultured Verrucomicrobiota bacterium
GCGCCGGATTCGGCAAGTGGATCCAGACATGGTGGCTCGGCAATACCAAAAACAAATCGAGCAACATCCGGAGGATCCGTGGCTTCGGGAGAATTATGCGGAGTTTTTGGAGCGGAATGGTCGGTTTCAGGAGAGCCTCCAACAGTGGCGGGCCTTAGCGCGTCTGTGGCCACATCATTTTTTGCCGGTGTTCTATGAGGCACGGGCGTTGGCTCGATTGGGAAAGACCAAGGAAGCGGAAGCCAAGCTGCGGCGGGTCA
>CAZBKV010000315.1:270-1308 GCA_964492575.1 uncultured Verrucomicrobiota bacterium
GCTGCTGGAACTAGGGAAACTGACGGCACAGGCGAATCGATTGGATGAAGCGGTGCGGCTGTTTCGCCGGGCGCTGGAGCTGGCGCCGCAATCTTCGCAGCCGTATCTGTTGCTGGCCGATACGCTGGCTCGCCAAGGAAAACGAGCTGAGGGATTGAAGGTACTGTATGAGCTTCTTCGGGTTCGTCCCTATAACTGGCGGGCGCATTATTTGATTGGGGTCGAGCTGGCGGCACAGAATAAGATCCGCGAAGCGGCGCGGGAGTTTCAGGAAGTGGTACGGTTGCGACCGGATTTTGCGCGGGCTCATTTGAATCTTGGGGTTGCCTTGGCACGGCTTGGACGATTGGAAGAAGCGCGTCGGGAGTTTGAGATCACGCTTCGTCTAGATCCCCAAGCCACCAATGCCCAGCAGATGTTGGACACGGTCCAGCGGCTTTTGGAGCAGGAACGGCGGGTTCGTTCCTCTCCTAGCCGTAAGATGACCCCAACCAAGCAGCGGCCTTAAGAGAGATCGGGATTACGGGCCGGTTTAGGGAATGGGTTCATTCGCCGATGATTTTTACCAGGACCCGTTTGCGACGGCGGCCATCAAATTCGCCGTAGAAGATTTGTTCCCAGGGTCCCAGGTCGAGCTGTCCGTTGGTGATGGCTATCACAACTTCGCGTCCCATGATTTGCCGTTTGAGATGGGCGTCGCCGTTGTCTTCACCGGTCCGGTTATGGCGGTAGCGGCTGATCGGTTCATGAGGAGCTAGCCCTTCCAACCAATCTTCGAAGTCCTGTAACAGTCCGGGTTCGTCGTCGTTGATGAAGACGCTGGCCGTAATATGCATGGCATTGACGAGGCAGAGGCCTTCTTTGACCCCGCTTTTGCGGACCAGCTCCTGGACGGTGCTGGTGATGTTGACAAATCCACGACGGCTCGGAATGTTGAACCAGAGATATTCCGTCAGCGACTTCATAGAATTTTAATTTTACCCGAGGAAGATCGTTTGGCGATGAGAAAAGCCATGCTTGATTTTCCGAAAGGAGAAC
>CAZBKV010000315.1:1318-3787 GCA_964492575.1 uncultured Verrucomicrobiota bacterium
CAGGACGGGTAAAAACGTAAACCTGGCACTAAAAGCGGGCCGCTATAGGCAAGGCTTGAGGAGTTTATTCCTCGCCGTTGCCGTTTTCGCCATTTTCTTCTTCACCAAGGACCGGAGCAATGGCTTGGAGGCGGTCGCCCGGCTGCAGGTCGATGAGTTTTACACCCTGGGCATTGCGACCGGTTTGGCGGATTTCTTGGACCGCGATCCGGACCATCTGGCCTTGGGCCGACATCAGCATGACTTCGTCCTCCTCATGCACGGCCAGGGCTCCGACAAGCTCGCCGGTCTTGGGGGTAACTCGCATGGTGACGACGCCTTTGCCACCGCGGTGTTGGGTGGGGTATTCGGAGAAGGGGGTTCGTTTTCCGACCCCATTGGCACCAACGACCAGGAGGGAAGTATCCTCCGAGGCGATCGCCATTCCGACAACTTCATCCCCTTTACTGAGCTGGATGCCACGCACTCCGGCTGCGTCCCGGCCCATCGGACGGACATCGGCTTCGGAGAAGCGGATGCTCATTCCTTTTTTGGTGACCAAGACCACCTCGTTATGTCCATTGGTGAGCTTTGCGGCGATTAAGGAATCTTGTTTGCCGATGTTGATGGCTCGGATACCGCCTTGGCGCACGTGGGCGAAAGCGGAGAGAGGAGTCTTTTTGACCGTACCGCGGCGGGTGGCGAAGAAGACGTAGCGGTCCTCCACCCAGGTTTCGTCGTCGCCGTTGGCCTTTGGAATGCGGATCAAGGCTTCGATTTTTTCACCGGGTTGAAGGGCGAGGAAGTTGGCAATGCTTCGGCCGCGGGCGGCGCGGCCCATATCGGGCAGTTCCAGGACTCGCTCCACATACACGCGGCCGGTGTTGGTGAAGAACATCAGGTAGTCATGGGTATTGGCCGTGAAGAGGTGTTCGATGAAATCGTCCTGTTGCACGCCGCTTCGGCTTCGGGTTTCCATGCCGATAACGCCGCGGCCGCCGCGACGCTGAGCCCGGTAGGAATTCAGATTGGTTCGTTTGATCAGGCCACGGTGGGTCATGGTGATGATGACCGCTTCGTTGGCAACGAGGTCTTCGATGGTTAGGTCGGTCTCGGCGTCGACGATTTGTGTCCGGCGCGGGTTTCCGAATTTTTCTTTAATGCGGAGGAGTTCTTCTTTGATGATGGCATAAACGCGGGTTTCGCTGCGGAGGATGTCCAGCAGGTCTTTGATGGTTTCGATGATTTGTTTGTATTCGTCGCGGATTTTGTCGATTTCCATGGAGGTCAGTTGGTAGAGGCGGAGGTCGAGGATGGCGTCGACTTGTCGCTCGGTCAGGGAGTATCGGCCTTTTTGGAGACGGTCCTCGGAGCGGATGAGTACGCCCCATCGTTCGACTTGTTTTCGTGTCCAGTCGAAGGCGAGGAGGCGGATTTTGGCTTCTTCCCGATTTTTGGAGTTTCGGATGATGCGGATGAATTCATCCAGGTTGGCGAGGGCGATGATGTAGCCTTCCAGGACTTCGGCTCGATCTTCGGCTTTTCGGAGGAGGAATCGGGTGCGGCGGAGGACGACTTCACGACGGTGTTCGATGTAGCAATTGATGAGTTCTTTGATGTTCAGGGTCTTGGGCCGTCCTTGGTCGATGGCCAGGGCATTGACGGCGAAGGAAGTTTCTAGAGCGGTGTATTTGTAGAGGTTGTTGATGATGACTTGGGGGACGGCATCGCGTTTGATTTCGATGACGACGCGGGTGTTTTCGTCCGATTCATCCCGGATGGCGGTGATGTCCTGGAATTCTTTGAGTTTCCCTTCGTTGACCAGTTGGGCGATGCGTTCGACCAACTGGGCACGATTGACGTTGAAGGGGATCTCCGTAATGACGATCTGTTCTTTTCCGCCTTTGAGGGTTTCGACGCCGACGCGTCCGCGGATTTTGATCGAGCCTCGACCGGTTTCGAAGTATTTCCGGATGCCGTCCCGGCCGCAGATGACGCCACCGGTCGGAAAGTCCGGCCCTTTCATGTATTTCATCAACTCCCGCGGCTTGATATTCGGCTTGTCGATGACGGCGCAGATGGCGTCGATGACTTCGCCCAGGTTGTGAGGAGGGATATTGGTGGCCATTCCGACGGCGATACCGGTGGCGCCATTGACCAGGAGGTTGGGAAAAGCGGCCGGGAGGACTACCGGTTCGACGTGTTCTCCGTCGTAAGTTGGGACGAAGTCGACGGTGTCTTTGTCCATGTCCTTCCACGGAACCGAAGTTCCCCTGGCCGTCGATCAAGGGCTCCCGCATGGCCCAGGGTTGGGCCATATGGACTAAGGTGGGGTAGATGGCCTGATCGCCATGGGGATGGTATTTTCCCATGGTCTCCCCGACGATACGGGCGCATTTGAGGTGTTTGCGGCCGGGGAGAAGGTTCA
Organism: uncultured Verrucomicrobiota bacterium; assembly: GCA_964492575.1. Taxonomy (GTDB): domain Bacteria; phylum Verrucomicrobiota; class Verrucomicrobiia; order Limisphaerales; family CAZBKV01; genus CAZBKV01. The sequence goes on from CAZBKV010000315.1 coordinate 3,726, forward strand.
GGTCGTGATACATGGCGTACAGGATCCGGCGTTGGGAAGGTTTGAGGCCGTCCCGTACGTCG
>CAZBKV010000316.1:0-3778 GCA_964492575.1 uncultured Verrucomicrobiota bacterium
CCGTTGCAGTGGGAAGCCGGGGAATTGACCAGCTTCAAGAAATTGTTCGCGCCACAGTGGCTATCCTTCGTCGGCATCGGCTTCAGCCTTTTCTGATTCCGGCGATGGGAAGTCACGGGGGAGCCACGGCTGAAGGTCAAAAGGCCCTCTTGGCCGGATACGGGATTACGGAGGATCAGATCGGGGCGCCGGTGGTTTCCTCGATGGAAGTCCAGCAGATCGGAACGATTCCGGCCGGGGTTCCGGTGTTTTGTAGCCGGGATGCCTTGCAGGCCGATCAAGTGCTCCTGATCAATCGCGTCAAGCCACACACCGATTTTCATGGAGAAATCGGCAGCGGACTGCTGAAGATGCTGGTGGTTGGTTTGGGGAAACATCAGGGAGCACGGACGTTTCATCGTGCAGCGGTTCGGTGGGGTTACATCCCGGTGCTTCAGGCAATGGCTCGGGTGATTTTGGAAAAACTTCCTTTGCTGGGAGGGGTTGCGATCGTGGAGGGACCGGACCATCGGTTGGCCCATATTGAGGTGGTTCCCGCCGGAGCTGTGGAAGATCGGGAACCGGAGCTTTGCCGGATGGCCAGGGAATGGATGCCCCGCCTGCCGTTTGAAGAAGTGGACGTGCTGGTGGTAGATCGGATGGGGAAGAACATCAGTGGCACCGGGATGGATCCGGCCGTGATCGGTCGTATGATCCATGGATATTCGACCCTGCTATCGCCGGATCAACCGCCGCCGCGGGTGTATCGCTTGGTCGTGTGTGATTTGACCGAAGAGACTCGCGGCAATGCCATCGGACTGGGCATGGCCGATTTTACCACCGAACGGTTGGTCTCCCGGATCGATCGAAAGGCCACGTACACCAACGCCTTTACGGCCCTTTCGATTCAGGGGGCCAAGATCCCCATGACTTTCCCCTCCGACCGAGAGGCGATCGAGGCTGCGTTGGAGACTTTGCCGGAGGGTGATCCAAGGCAGATCCGCCTGGTTCGGATCCAGGACACCCTGCATTTGGGATGGCTTCAGGTTTCGGAGGCCCTTTTGGCAGAGACTCGGGCCAGAGGACTGGAAGTGGTTTCCAAGCCGGCTCCCTGGAATTTCTCTTCGAACGGCGATTTGCCACCGTTTACCCCGCCGGGTGCAGAAGAGTCGGTTTGAAAACCGGAACCGCTTTGGCTACAACAATGGAGGCTATGAGGGACCGGGAAGCGCATGTGCGGAACGTGGTGGTGGTCGTCTATGCGATCGCGATGGCCTGGGTGGAGGCAGCCATTGTGTTATACCTTCGAACCATCCTCGGCGAATTCCGTCCTTACCCACCGCCCAGTACACCGCTTCCATTGCGGCTTGTGGGTCCGGAGGTGATTCGGGAATTTGCCACGATGGTCATGCTGGCCACGGTAGGATGGTTGGGAGGACGGCGGTTTTGGGATCGGTTTGGACGGTTTCTGATCGCCTTTGGGGTGTGGGATATTTTTTATTACATCTTTTTAGCTATTCTGACTGGATGGCCGGATGGATTGCTCGATTGGGATATCCTGTTTTTGATTCCCTTACCCTGGTGGGGACCGGTCTATGCTCCGACGATGATCGCCTTGTTGATGGTTTTGACCGGTTGGGTGATGACGCTGGAGCCGGTGGTGGACGGAGTGGTTCGGCTAAGTCGAGGGGCGATTCTGGCGGCTGGGGTAGGTTGCCTTTTGGCCCTGTATACGTTTTTGGAACCGGCGTTGGAGGTACTCTTCCGGGAAGGATGGAAGGGACTGATGCATTTGGTTCCGAAGAGCTACCTTCATGCTCTGTATTGGCCGGCCTGGATTTTGATGGCTGTCCCTCTGGCGCAACTGCTTTACGGGCTTCGTCGGCAACGAACCCGCGGATTGTATGGGGCCTAGTTCGGTGAGGCTTTCCCAAGACAAATAAACCGCTTTCAACCTTGACGGTTCAGGAAACCCACAGGAGACTACCCCCATCATGATGATCCGGATTGGGAATACGTACTACACCGTCCGCCTGGGTCCTGTGCTGATCGGGATTGCGGTGGTGGTGGGGATTCTTACCGTAAACAGCATGTTTTACATGGTGGATGCGGAATCCCAGGCGGTGATTTTACGATTTGGGAAATACGTCGGAACCGCGGATCCGGGGTTGCATATGAAACTGCCGTTTGGGATCGACCGAATTTACCTGGTCCCGGTCCGTCGCCAGTTAAAACAAGAATTCGGTTTCGGAACCCCTGGAGCCACAAATCCGACCCAGTTTACCTCTCCCGATGAACAGGAGCGGGAACGGAATATGATTACCGGAGATCTCAGTGCGGTCGTCGTGGAGTGGGTCATCCAATACCGAATTTCCGATCCGTTCGCTTATCTCTTTCAGTTTCGGAATCCGGCCGAGGCCTTGCGCGATCTGTCCGAGGCGGTGATGCGGGAAGTCGTTGGAGATCGGACGGTGGATGAGGTGATTACCGTTGGGCGCCAGGAGATCGAGCAGGAGGCTTTGCGGAAACTGCGCCAGATGGTAAAGCGATATGGATTAGGGGTGACGGTCGATCAATTACAATTAAAAGACGTCAATCCTCCGCCGCCGGTGCAGCCTTCCTTCAACGAAGTGAATCAGGCCCAACAAGAGCGGGAGAAAAAGATCAATGAAGCCCGCGCGGAGTACAATCGGGTGATCCCTCGGGCCAAAGGACAGGCAGAAGAACGGATCCGGACCGCCGAGGGGTATGCTCTGAAGCGGGTCAATGAGGCCAAAGGAGATGCCGCCCGGTTTAATGCGATCTTTAAGGAATACCTCAAAGCACCGGAGGTCACCCGACGGCGTCTCTACCTGGAAACCCTGGCCGATGTGCTTCCGCATGTGAATCGAATTTTTATCTTAGACCAGAACGCCAAGCAGATCCTGCCGCTTCTTCAGCTAAATTCCGAACCGGAGAAGAAACAATGAACAGGACAAAAGGACTTCCCTTAAGGGTAGGTTGGTTGTTGTTCATCGGCATCGTCGGATTGGTGCTGTTGAGCAGTGCGGTCTATACCATTGATGAGACCGAGCAGGCGGTGATTACCCAGTTCGGTCGGATCGTCGGGGAACCAATCACCAACGCGGGTCTTCATATTAAGATTCCTTTCGTCCAAACCGTACATCGTTTGGAAAAGCGCGTTCTGCGTTGGGAAGGTCCGGCCACCGAAATGCCCACCAAAGGAAAGACCTACATCATCGTGGAAGCCTTTGGCCGATGGCGAATCGCCGATCCAAAGACCTTCTTTGTCCGTCTGCGGGATGAGCGGAGCGCCCTGTCTCGATTGGACGATATTCTTGGAAGCGAGATCCGCAGTACGGTGGCAAAGAACGAGTTGATCGAGCTGATCCGAACCACCAAGGACCGAAAACCGTTGGTTCAGGAACAAATCGCCGGTCAGCTCTTGAGCACCAGCCAGTTGTATCCCATTCAAAAAGGCCGAGCCCAGTTGGAAGCGGAAATCCTGGCCGCCGCCCAGCCAAAGTTGGCTCCGTTAGGAATTGAGCTGCTGGACATCCAGTTCAAACGAATCAATTACAATCCGACCGTCCAGCAACGGATTTACGAACGCATGATTTCCGAACGCAAACAGATTGCCGAACGGTTCCGATCCGAAGGCGAAGGCGAGGCGGCACGAATCGCCGGTGAGAAAGAAAAGGAACTGCAACGGATCCAATCCGAGGCTTATCGAAAGAGCCAGGAAATCATCGGTCAAGCCGAGGCCCAGGCGATTGAGATTTATGCCTCCGCTTACAAC
>CAZBKV010000317.1:0-3776 GCA_964492575.1 uncultured Verrucomicrobiota bacterium
GGTTATATGGGCTACTCTCATCTGCATATCCTAAAGCAATCCCAATGACGATTTTCCATTCCTCCGGAATTCCCAGCTCTTCCCGAATCAAGTCCGGATATCCAGCCAGATTCACCGCAATCGCCGAATCTACGCCTTGGTCTTTGGCCGCTAACATCAAGGCCATGGCATAAGCCCCCAGATCCAACATCGACCATGGCCCCAAATCTCGATGAAGGCACAAATAGACAACCACCGGGGCTCCAAACAGCTCGTAATTCCGCCGCCGGACCATGCGCCGATGCTCCGGGTTGTCCCAATCAAGGCCCAGCAAGGCAAACCGCTTCTTTCCTTGGTCGATGATGCGCTGCTCTAACTCTGGAGGCCATGACTCCGGAGCCGGAACCTCGAACCGTGGAGGCTCACCCCGATCAAACCGATCTAGAAATCTTCGGCGTAACCGTTCCAGGACTTCCCCCATCGCTACAAAGACCTTCCATGGCTGGGTATTGGCCCAGGAAGGGGCCCGGTTGGCGGCTCGTAGGATGGTCTCCAGTGTCTCTCGTGGAACAGGGCGACTTTGAAAAGCCCGAACCGTCCGCCGTGCTTCTAATGCTTCCAAGACCGTCATACTCATCTCCTTTGATCCTTTTATTGGACAAATCTCTTATAATTATAGCTTGATCCCAAGCGAAACTTTAAGAGGGTCTGAATCCCGATTTCCTTGCTTGAAAGAAAAGAAGAACGTCTAAGCAGCTTATCTGAAAGGAATGGAAACATAAAGGAAAAACAAGGATCATTGAACCAATTTTTAAGGGGGCAGATTGAAGGATTTCTTTCATGGAGGTAGGCTCGTAAGAGTGCAGCGCAAAAGAAAACCCATCCTCTGACGACAGTAGGCCAAGAACGAGTCGGAAACATCATTGAGACGTCCAATCTCTCTGCTTGCCGCTTGTTCGAGTGGGGAAGACGATAGAGCTTGTCCGAAAAAGGTGTCGGTCAATTTTTCCTATATCGGTCCTTTTCATCCCCGTTCGAACGCCCAGGGACAGGTAGGGCGGCCTGTCCTCAAGCCGCCGCAAAATAAAGCAGAAAACAGACTTCGGAAAGTGACGAAAAAATGTCTTCATCTGGCGGATCCTACCTTTGTCTGGTCTACCGAGCTGGCCGAGCTGACCGGAAGGAAATTTCCCCTGCTATGTTCCCAATCTTCGGACAAGCTAGGGGATTTTCGATCGTTCCCTTTCGAAAAGACCTGACAACCGGCTGGAATTTCTTTTCACTGGAGCGGGTTTGGAAGAAGCGGAGGGGGGTAACAAACCCAAAAACAGGAAAACGAGGCCGATTCAGGCATGCCGAAACGGACAGATATTCATACGGTGATGGTGATCGGGGCCGGGCCGATTGTGATCGGGCAGGCGTGTGAGTTTGATTATTCCGGCACCCAGGCCTGTAAAGCTTTGAAGGAAGAAGGGTTCCGGGTGGTGCTGGTCAATTCCAACCCGGCCACGATTATGACCGACCCGGAATTCTCTGACTCGACGTACATCGAACCGATTACGCCGGAGGTTCTGGAAAAGATTATCGCCCGCGAAGCCGAGTATGTGGCTCGGCATGGAGGGGGGAAGAAACTGGCCTTGCTTCCGACGTTGGGCGGCCAGACGGCCTTGAACACGGCGATGGAGCTTTACCGGCGGGGCGTACTGGATCGATACGGCGTGGAGATGATCGGGGCCAAGGCCGAGGCGATTGAGCGAGGGGAGGATCGGCAGGTTTTTAAGGAGCTGATGCTTTCCATTGGGCTGGATGTCCCGATCAGTGGGATTGCGCATTCGATGGAAGAAGCCTGGAAGGTCCTGGATCAGATCGGAAGGTTTCCTGTGATTATTCGGCCGGCTTATACGCTGGGAGGGACTGGTGGCGGCGTCGCGTACAATCGGGAGGAGTATGAATATCTGGTCCGTCGTGGCCTGTCGCTTTCCCCCGTGACGGAGGTGTTGATTGAGGAGTCGCTGATTGGATGGAAGGAGTTTGAGATGGAGGTGATGCGGGATGGGGCGGACAACTGTGTGGTGATCTGCTCCATTGAAAATTTCGATCCGATGGGGATTCACACCGGCGATTCCATCACCGTGGCCCCGGCCCAGACCTTGACGGATAAGGAATACCAGATCATGCGGGATGCCAGCTTTGCGGTGATTCGGGCGGTGGGCGTTGAGACCGGAGGATCGAACATCCAGTTTGCCGTCGATCCAAAGACCGGTCGGATGGTTGTGATCGAGATGAACCCACGGGTAAGTCGCAGCTCTGCGTTGGCTTCGAAGGCGACCGGATTTCCTATTGCCCGCATTGCGGCCAAACTGGCCGTAGGCTATCTCTTGGACGAAATCCCCAACGACATCACCAAAGAGACGCCGGCTAGTTTTGAACCGACGATCGATTATGTGGTGGTCAAGGTTCCGCGGTTTGCGTTTGAAAAATTTCCGCAAACAGATCCGACTCTGACGACTCAGATGAAGAGCGTAGGGGAAGCGATGGCCATCGGCCGGACGTTTAAGGAAAGCTTACAAAAGTGCCTTCGTTCCCTAGAGATCAACCGCTATGGGATTGGCGGGGATGGCCGACCCTGGCGTGTCGGCGATACGGTATACGGAGATCGAGACATCCTGCCACGGGAATTGATTGAGCGGAAACTTCGAATCCCTAATGCGGAACGAATCTTTTACATCCGCCATGCGTACCGAGCCGGATTTACCACAGAGGAGATCCATGAGCTGACCTTCATTGATCCTTGGTTTTTGGAGCAGATTCGGGAGATTGTTGAGGTAGAGGAACAGCTGGCTGCTTTGCATCCGAGCCGGAAGGGGGCCGCCTCCTAACGTCCCGATTCCCGGCTGTGACTTCGGCCTTTTCTTTCGCAAACCTCAAATTTCTGAAAATACCCGATCCGAAAGGAAGCTCTGGGAGAGTTGGCGGATCTGATCGATCGTCTGTGCATGCAAGAGTTGTTGTAGGAACTGGTTCTCTGAATCTAGTCCCGCGGCGGCAAATCGAAGAAAGTGTTTGAACCAGGCCAACCGACCCGCTTCGCGAATCCCCTCTTTGTGGGTCAGTTCCCAAAGACGTTCCCAATAGGCCAGCAGGGCAGCGCCTTCTGTCGGCTCTACAGGTTTCCCCTGCCATCGTTTCCGAATTTGATCAAAGATCCAGGGATTCCGTACGGCCCATCGCCCGATCATCACGCCATGCGCCCCGGTCGAATGCAAGACCTCCACGGCTACCTTAGCAGATCGAAGTTCGCCATTGGCGACGACGGCACAGGATAACAAGGAGCGGGCTTTCCGAACCCAGGAAAAATCGACCTCTTGAGATGCCGGGCCCAAAACCGTACGGGGATGAATTGTCACCCAGTCCAGCTCACTTCGTCGCAAAACCTCCAACACACTGAGAAACTGATCCTGTCTCTCAACGCCTAATCGCGTTTTTGCTGAGAAGGCCCGATTCACCTGTCGGCGTAGCGCTTGAAGAATTTCTTCAATCTGTTGAGGTGCTTCCAACAGAGCGCTTCCTGCACCTTTGCATCGAACCACAGGAGCCGGACAACCTAGGTTCAGATCAATGCCGGCAAAGCCTAAGTCCAGCAATTCCCAGGCGGCCCAACAGAGGGCCTCCGGATCATTGCCCATCAGTTGTGCCACCACCGGTACTTTCCCGAACCACGGGGCTGTGATCCAAGGACGGGCCTTTTTCCGCATTCGAGCGCCGGGGTAAACACGGAAGTAAGGGGTGACGACGAG
>CAZBKV010000318.1:0-3519 GCA_964492575.1 uncultured Verrucomicrobiota bacterium
GTAATAAGCGATTACTTGGAAACTGGAAGTATTGCCAAAACCTACCTTCCATGGGGAATGGACGGTGGAGTCGGTCAGTCAGAGGTTGGGGATGTCGCAAAGGGAGATCCTTTATGCGGAACAGATGGGGCGGACCTTGGTGGTGCTGACCTCCGATTCTGATTTTGTGGGAAGAAGGGAGGATCATTCTTTTTCTTTGCCGGAGGGAATTCGGACGGTTCGATGGGCCTCGCTGCAAGAGTTTCAGCAAGTTGTGGTTGGGTTACTGGATTCGCAGGATGAATTGATGGGGGTTGCGCTGGCGCTTGATCTGGATTTCTCTTCTCGGAGGCTGCGGGTTTTATCCCCGCCCATTGTTCCGGCTCGGGTGCGAACCATCGTGTTCGGCTCTTTACGATTGGATCGAAACGGGACTGAGTTAGGCATCCTTTCCCCTAGACGGTTTTAAGTGCGGAGACAGCATAAAAAGGGAACACAACGGTGTTCTTACTCGAATGAATTTTGTCGAAAGCCAATCATCGGGAGAGTTTGAAGGGTTGGAGAAGGAGGGGTCAGAGGAATATATTCCTCGTACCCTTCTAGGAAAGAAACTCCTTGAAATTCGCAAAAGGGCTATCGCCGCAGGAATGAAATTGTTAAGTATGGAGGAGATTTTAGAAGAGGTAAGACGTCGGAGAAGGGAATTAGGGTATGAGGAAGAGGACGTATCTTGATGCCTGTGTATTGATTGCGGCTTTTCGGGGAAAGGAGCAGGAATCGCGAAGAGCGTTTGAAGTGATAGATGATCCTGACCGTAGTTTTGTAATAAGCGATTACTTGGAAACTGGAAGTATTGCCAAAACCTACCTTCCATGGGCGTACGGAGGAGCTGAATTTTATGAAGGAAATTATAGAAGCGGCGGAAGAAGAGATTTCTTCCTCTCCTCAAATCACGCAATCTGCCCTCGAACTTGCCGAGAAATACAACCTGTCTCCTATGGATGCTCTTCATGTAAGTTCTGCGTTAGTTGCTGGGGTGGATGAATTGGTTACCATGGAGAAGCCAACCAAGCCTATATGCCGCGTGAAAGAAGTGAAGGTGGTTTCTTTTTATCCGGAAGCCGAAGGGGAGGTTCTATAACTTCCTCGAAGAAAAGCTTCTAAAGCTTGTCCGAGAAAGGAGAAGGCGTTGTTAGAGCTTGTCCGAAAAAGGGCATATCATGATAAGGGACGGTCTTTGGCCGGTCCGGAAATGGGCCTATTTTCCGTACCGACGTAACGCGTGACGAGCTAGCAACATAATGCGTGATGCCGTGATACGTGATGAGGCAAAGAATTACTTCGTTACCTTATTCCCAACTACTTATGGTCCGGCTATAAGCCGACCCTCCCAGCTTACGGACTCGCTAGAAGCGGTCTCTCCCATTTTTTGGTCCGGCTGAAAGCCAACCCTTCCGGTTTTCCGTGACTTCGGAAACTGAGTGGGTGTACGAACACCTTATCGTTCCGCTCGTCAGAGCGTGGAAAGGCTTACTGGATTCGGCCGAAGCGTTTTTCGAGTTCGCGGTAGTCGAATTCAATCAGGGTAGGGCGGCCGTGGGGACAGGTGTAAGGCATGGCACAGGAACGGAGTTCTTCGATGAGGTGGAGGATTTCCGGTTCGGTGAGGGGATCGTGGGCTTTGACGGCGTGGCGGCAAACGGTGCGGGCGATGAGTTCTTCATCCAGTCGAAGACGGTGAATTTGGTGACCGGTTTCGACCAGTTCGTCCAGGACATCGAGGACGAACTGTCGGGCGTCGGAGACTTTCAGAAAAGTGGGCAGGGCGTCGAGGAGGAAGGTGGTTTGACCGAATTCGCTGAGGTGGATTCCCAGTCGGCTGAAGGCGGGGAGGTTTTCCCGGAGGAGAGCGGCGTCGCGGGCTGAAAGTTCTACGGTTTCGGGCAGAAGGAGGCGCTGGACCGGGATCGGACCGGATTCGAGCTGGCGAAGCATCTTTTCAAAAAGGACCCGTTCATGGGCGGCGTGCTGGTCCATCAGGACAAGACCGCGGTCGGATTCGAGAACGACGTAAAGTTGGCCGATGACCCCGACGTAACGGAGCGGAATGGCAAGGAGCGGCGGGGGTTCTACGGAGGAGGGGATTTCGGTCTCTTTTGGGGCTTCGGAGGAGGGTAGAGAAGGTGACGGCGGTGGGGGCTTTGGCGTTTCGGTAGATGAAGGCGCAGAGGTGGTTGGGGAGGGTGACGCAGGTTTCGGTCCTTGGCTGAGATGTTTGGGAACGCGGGGCGGCCGCATGGCGGCCAAAGGATCGCCGAGGTCCAGCCACTGCTCGGCCGAAGTCGATGAAGTCGAGGACGGCGTGGGGGATACCCCGTTTGGAGCCGGTTGCGACGGAGAAGGTGGAGTGGAAAGAGCGGAAGGCTTGGGAGGAGTGAGACCCTCCGTCGCAGAAGAGGAGGGTCGATGGAAATTTTGAAGGGCTTGGCGGACGGCTTCTTCGACCGCGGTTCGGACCTGGGCTTCGGTCCGGAATCGAACCTCTCGTTTGGCGGGATGGACATTGACGTCGACAAGTCGTGGAGACAGTTCCAGAAAGAGGACGCAGACCGGGTAACGGTCTTTCATCAGCATCGTCCGGTATCCTTCCAACACCGCACGGATCAGGCCGCGATGTTCAATCGGTCGGCGGTTGACGAAGAGATGCATGTCCGAGCGGTTGGACCGGGAGATTCCCGGTGCCCCGACAAATCCCCAGATTCGCAAGCGTGCTTCTCGTTCTTCTTCCTCTTCAGGTTCCTCCGGTTCGGGAAGGGGGAGGTGAGGGAGCCGTAATCGGCATTCGTACTCGATGGGGATCAGCGGCAAATCGGTCCCGTAGAGATTTCGCAGACGCTCCCGGAGGGCCTGGAGCCGGCGGTCCGGAGTAGGGATCTGGATGGCAGGGAGGCGCCAAACCACCCGTTGATTCGAGGTGAATTGAAACCCGACCTCCGGAAAGGCGATCGCGGCCAGGGTGACGAAGTGCTGGATATGGGCGCGTTCGGTCTCTTCGGACCGGAGGAACTTGCGTCGGGCCGGGACGTTGTAGAAGAGGTTTCGGACCTCGACGGTGGTCCCTGGCGGTCGGCTGGCGGATCGGACATCGATGATTTTTCCGCCTTCAACCCGGACCTGGGTGGCTTCCGGGTTTTCGGCATCCCGTTCGCAGGTCGTTAGGACCATGCGACTGACACTGGCGATGCTCGGCAAGGCTTCCCCGCGGAATCCCATGGTGCCGATTTGAAGGAGGTCTTCGACGGATCGGATCTTGCTGGTGGCATGGCGTTCCAGGGCAAGGAGGGCATCGTCCCGGCTCATGCCGATCCCGTCGTCACTGACGCGGATCAGGCTCCGGCCGCCGGCTTGGATTTCGATATGAATAAATCGCGCCTCGGCATCGAGGGCGTTCTCGACCAGTTCTTTCACGACGCTGGCGGGTCGCTCGACGACTTCGCCGGCGGCAATCTGATTGGCTACGGTTTCGGGAAGGACCCGAAT
>CAZBKV010000318.1:3529-3772 GCA_964492575.1 uncultured Verrucomicrobiota bacterium
AAGTGAAGTAATGCCTATAAAATACTTCTCAAATTCAAAGAAATGTCAGATTCATATGGAGTTGGATACTGAGTAAAGGAGGAATAAAAGTTATGGAATGGTATTACGCTCTCAACAAACAATTGCAAGGACCGTTTGAGGATATAGAATTTAAGAAGTTAGTTGAGTCAGGTCAGATCCAACCTGATACCCTTGTCTGGCATGAAGGGATGCAAAGTTGGACACCTTTTCGAGAGGTAGCCC
>CAZBKV010000319.1:0-3715 GCA_964492575.1 uncultured Verrucomicrobiota bacterium
CTCCTGGAGGTCGATCGCCGCGATCTCTTCGGGGGTAAACCGGCCGGACTGAACCAATCGCTCGATTTGGACCTCCAGGGAGGGGGCGTCTTTGGAGAAGTCGATCCATTGCAGAAGGCGATGGGTAGCCAGTCCACGCGTCACGGCGTCGGTAGGGCTGGCGGAATCTTCCTTTGCCCCTCCTTTCGAAGGCGCTATCCATTCCCACCAAGAGACAGAATCCGGATCTTCCTCTATCCCCTGCCGAACTAACTCTGTTACGGAGACTTTCGCAATCTGACGCGTCGCCGGATGATAGGCATAAGGAGCACTGAGGGTTTTGAGTTGTTCCTGCAGCCAGGTAGCAGAGAGGGAATCTTGGGTGGCTTCGGAAGGAGCCGAGTCAGAGGAAGGAGCCGGTAGCGGAGCGGAAGCCGGGCCGCTACAAAGCCTTACCCGACAGAGCGGGGTTTCATACGTTCCATCGGGTAGTTCTTCCAGTGGACCGAATTCTTGCAGTTGCGATTCCAGGAACGGCAAAAGCCAGCTCAATGGGCTGGTTGAGTGAAGGAATGTGACCGGCAGAACCGGCCAGAACGAAGGAGACGGATTTCGGGAACGGGTCTTTCGTTTTCGCGTCGGCAAAGTTCCGCACAGCAGCAGGAAATCCCGTGCCCGGGTCATGGCGACGTAGAGCAGTCGAGCCTCTTCTGAAAGTTGTTTCCGACGAATGGCCTTGGCGGCCGTCCAGGAAAGGAGCGTATGCCGGGAAACAGCCTGATCCGGGTCGTACCATCGAGGGGCCAAACCAAAATCCGGATCCAACAAAATCGGCGCCCGTTCATCACTCCGATTAAACTGTCGTCCTAAACCGGCCAGGATCACTACCGGAAACTCTAGCCCTTTACTCTGGTGAATACTCATGATCCGGACCGCATGATCTGCAACGATCGGTTCGGCACTTTGGAGGGCAGGGTCTTGCCGACGCGCCTCAATGTATTGAAGAAACCGTCGCAAGGTCCCTCCCCCATAGGGATCGAACGAACGGGCTTCTTCCAGCAGTTGCCGGAGCCGATCCATGGCTTCTTCCGCACCGGGCCGACCCCGAAGCCAATCCTCGTACCCGGTGTCGTCTAGAATTAATTCTAATAAATGAGCAAGCGGAATCTGACGGGCGAGTCCACGCCAACGGCGATAATGATCCAGGAACCGACGGAGCCGATCCACGGCCTCTGCCGGAAGTTCCGGTAAGGAAGTCTCCGGGGAAATCTCCGATGAAGGGCTTGGGCCTAGAGCGGATCGGGAAGATTCCGATTCCGAGGAGCTCGACTCTGTCTCCTGCGGAAGCAAGGGGTCGGAGGCACTCGTTCGAAGAGCCGCCAAAACCGACTCCCAGATTTTGCCGTTCGGTTGATAGAACCGGATCCGCGCCAGCGTATCCGGAGAAAGCCCGACAAACGGCCCCCGCAGGACCGTCAGCGCCGCCACATCCTGCAGCGGATTATCCAGTAAAGCCAACACGGCCAGTAGATCGGCTATCTCCGGACTGTCATAAAGGGAAAAACCGGACGCAGCCACGGGAATCCCGTGTTGAGCCAATCCTTTGACCATCGCCTCTAGAACGGTGGCCGGAGAACGAAGCAAGATGCAGATGTCTTCCCACCGCACCGGACGCCGCCGTCCGTCCTTTGAATCTCGCACAAGGGTGCCGGCCTCATACAATCGCCGGATCCATGAGGCAATCTCATGAATCTCTCGTTCCAGGCCGTCCATCTCCGCCCATGCATCGACCTCCTCTTCCGAGGTCGAATCTCCTTGGTCGTCGGATCTTCGCAAAAGCAACCACTCCACAACCGCCGGAGAGCTCTTCTCAGACGGCGGCTCTCCATCGGAGGAGAAATGAGAAAGCCCCGGTTGCAAACGCTCTCCCGGCTCCATGGCCATATCCACTAACTCCGGCCGTAACAACTCCTGAAACAGGGAATTGACAAATTGCAGGATCTTGGGATGGGAACGATAATTAGTGGAAAGATACCGAACCGTCGCTCCTTCCCTCTCTTCCTTACCCCACCGACGACGGTACTCCTGGAAAATCCTTGGATCGGTCAGGCGAAACCCGTAAATGCTCTGCTTGGCATCCCCCACGAGATATCGAAAGGCGCCGGCCTGGGCCAAAGCGCGCAGGATGGCATCCTGAGCCGGATTGATGTCTTGATACTCATCCACATAGATCCGTCGAAATCGGCCGCCGATCTCCTTCGCTTCCGGAGTCAGAGTCCTACGATCTGTTCCTAACAAAAGGTCTAGCGTATGTTGTTCCAGATCATGAAACTCCAGCCATCCTTCCTCTTGTTTGCGCTGGTGATAGGCTTGGGTGAAACGACGCACAAGGGCCAGAAGGGTCTGCATCGGCAGGCGGAGTCGCTGGACCGCTATTGCAAGCTCTGGGTCTTCAAAAAAAACAGCGCACTCCTGGGCCTCCGCGAAGAATCGATCGTAGGGGAACTTGGTAATGCCTCGTCGCCCTTCCCGCCACTGCCGATCCAAATCTTTTAAATCTTTCATTAGTCGAACCCAAGCCAGGCCGGCGTCGGGAGATCCCGCCCTTCCTTGCTCCGCCTTCTCTTCCGCTTCCAACACAGCCAGGATTTCCCTGGCCTTGGGATCGACCGAGGCGTACCGTCGAAAGGTCTCGATCCATTCCCGTCGCCATTGGCAAAGGGCTTCCTCAACCGGCCCGTGGATCTCGGAGGCGGCATCCGTTCGCCATCGTTCCTCCTGAGTCCGAAGCCAGCCCTCCGGATGAACATGGGTCTGGGCCAACCGGTAGATTCGAAGCAACAGCTCAATCAATTGATCCTCATCGGCCCGACAAAACCGCCAAAGCAAATCCCGAACCCCGTCCGCTCGTTCCTCCTCCTCCAATACCTCAGCGATGACCTCGGCAGCGACTTCTTCCTGAACCAGTCGGGCCTGTGCAGGTTCCGCCACGCGAAATTGAGGATCCAGTCCCAGCCGCGGCCCATATTCTCGAAGCAGTCCAAGGCAAAAACTATGCAGTGTGCTGATAGAAGCTGTTTCCAAAAGGAGAAGCTCGTGTTGAAGGATAGAGACGCTGGCTCCCCCTCGTTGGAGCGCGGTGTACAGGCGACGTCGAATCCGATCCCGCATTTCTGCCGCCGCCGCCTCGGTAAAGGTCACCACCAGGACCTCGGCTAAGCTCAGGCGCCGTTCATCCGAACGGAGTAAGGATTGAATCAGATGCTCGACCAGCGTTGCGGTCTTTCCTGTCCCCGCCCCGGCCGCTACCAGAAGATTGCGATCTTCTCGCAAGATCGCCTGTTGTTCGGCGTTCCAGTCCACGCTTCTCTCACCAAGCCTTATTTCTTAGAAAAAAGCAAGGTCACCGGAATTGATTCCGATGACCTTGGACCTTTGAAAGGAATTTCACATCCTCCAACGGGGCTCCTAATGAATCCGACGCGTGCAATGATCTTGGAGCCAGAGGATATCCGGATTATTCGGCTGCGAAACCTGAAGTTTCAATGGCTTTCCTCGCTCCAACGGAGGCATCGTCCGCGGATCCTTCCATTTGTGAATTTCCGAGTGCCCGTCAGCAAAGGAGAATCCCGCAGCATGATTGTGATACGAAGCCGGGAAGTCAATCATCTGGGTTTTGGCTGGATCCGGATATCCTGGCATCCAGACCACATAGAAGCCGTCGTTAATGCTGTCT
>CAZBKV010000320.1:0-3712 GCA_964492575.1 uncultured Verrucomicrobiota bacterium
GACCAGACGTTTGCATGGATTTTGGCTGTGTCATGCCTCCATCTTCGGCGAAGAGAGACCCTCGGATCAATGCAAATCTTAAAATCGAAGAAGGAGGAAGACTGCTATCGGCTTTCGCTTCAAACGATTCCGAACGGCCGAGAAGATTTTCACTTCCACGTCCTGACGAGCGTAGTGACGAGACGGACGGTTCTCCTTGCAGCTTTCGAAAGCCGTGTAGCTACCGTCGTGAGACGGAGGCTTTACAGTTACGCGGCCATCCAGAAATCCTGGCCTTCCTTCCATCTGCGGGCGGTGAGAAAGGCCCGGATCTCGGACCGGGCTCCCCGAGATGCTACGTAACTTACCACAACGCATCGTTCTTTCGGTGGAAGATCCTGAGGGGCAAGGACCGGACGGCCCTGAACGGTCTGCCCGATCTTGCACGGATCAATGTCGATATATCCCTGGATCGGCACGCCGTAGGTTTCCAGCCATCGAGCGCGATGTCGGGCAAACCGGCTGGCACCCCAAATCCAGATTTCCCGTCCTGCTCTTACTGCCTGAAGCAGGACCGGGGCAAGGTATCTTGCTTTCAGGGCATAAAAGGCCTCGGATCGGTACCGTGGATCCCGACGGGAGAGCCGGTCGGTTAGATCCCGCCACAGCAGAAGATTACGGGGTACTTTTTCCATTCGGACTCCTGCGGCCATCCACCGCAGCCACAATTCGTAATCTTCCGGAAAATCACCCTCCGCATAGCCTCCAAATCGTTGGACCAAATCTTTTCGGAACAGCACGCTCGGGTGGACCAGGGGAGATTCAATAAAGCGTTCGCGCCAGATCTGCTCCCATTGAATCAGTCGATTGTTCCAGGCCACATAGAGAGCGAGTCCGAGGCAACGACGCGGATCTCCCATGTACCGAACCAAGCTTCCCACAACGCCGACCTCTGGCCTTCGGCGAAGCCAATCTACCTGAAGCTCTAGCCGTTCCGGCAAGGCCACATCGTCGGCATCCATCCGGGCCACAAACTCTCCTTGGGCCAAAGCGAGTCCGTAATTGAGCGCCGACACAATGCCCCGGCCGGGATTGGGGACGATTCGAATCCGTGGATCCTTGCGGGCTACGGCATGGACCCGTTCGATCGTATTGTCGGTTGAACCGTCGTCGATGAGGAGAAGTTCCCAGTCGGGAAAAGTCTGACGGAGGATGGATTGAACGGCTTCCTGGACCGTGGCCGCAGCATTGCGTACGGGCATCAGGACTGTCACGGTCGGAGGTTGCCCTTTCATGCCTCTGTTCTCCTCTTGCCTCTATACTTGGATTCTCTGTGAAATCATTTCTCTCCCATCGTAATAAACAGTGCAGGGAGCATTCCAGGAATGCCTGCAGGGTAGAGCAACCGGTGGCCTTTTCGTGGCGGGGCCGATGGTGGAACGGGCTTTGAATCAGGAGTCCAAAATTCCAGCCTGTTGAAGAAGCAGACGAACGGCTTCAGCAGCGGCAACGAATCCAAAGACCCCGGTGACAAAGACCACGGTTCCATAGCCAGAAGTGCGATCAAGAGAGACAGGAGGGGTTGGGGATGGATGAGGATTTGGTCCTTTTTCGTGGTATGGGGCGGCCATCGGCTCTGTGGAATAAACGCAAGGAATACCAAAAGGCTGATCCCCTTTGGGGAAATGATACTTACGGCGTAAGAGGGAACGGACTTTTTGGAGTAAGGGATCATGGGTGGTCTGAGCCAGATCTGCCACTCGGACCTGGGTAGGATCCCGGCGACCGCCGGCGCCGCCACAACAGATCGTAGGAATTTGATATTTCCGGGCGGTGGCCAGGAGGGCTGCTTTGGCACTAGGCCGGTCGATTGCATCGATCAGAAGATCGGGTGGGGGTTGAAAGAATTGGACTTCTTCGGAAGGGTGGAAGAACCGTACGATGGCTTGGATTTGGACATGAGGATGGATTTGCTGCAGGCGTTCTGCGAGGACTGCGGCTTTGGGTCGGCCCCAATGGGGTTGGAGAGCGGGAAGCTGTCGATTGGTGTTGCTGGGTTCAACGACATCGCCATCCACTAAAGTGATTTTCCCGATTCCGGTCCGCGCAAGGGCCTCAGCTGCCCAGGACCCTACCCCGCCAAGTCCTACGACCATCACATGGCTCTGAAGCAACTGTTCCAAGGCTTTTTGGCCGAACAATCTTGCTACCCCTTCGAAAAGGGATTGGGAAGGAAAGTTAGCGAAGTCTCTTGTTCCCTGAATCGCATCCTGCATTGGGAAGAGAATAGCGTAAAGGAGGGAAGGATTCCAGGGCCTCCCATCGCTTTGGCCAATTCGTGAAAATACTTGGAAAGGCGAAAGAGAAGGAGGATGATCCGACGAAAGGGAGGTGTGTGGATTGAGTCGAAAGGAGGTTGTTTGTTGCGAAAAAGATGACAGGAGTAGGGAGAAAAGCCGTAAGGATGGGGCAGGGGTAGAGGAGCAAAGGAATTTAGATGGACAGAGGGGCAAGAAGGGAAAGGAGTTGAGTAAGGGAATGTGGAAGCGTCGTCTAACGGAATGGGACAAGAGAATGAGAGAGGCAATCTTTACCATCTTCCTGATTGGATTGCCCTGGATCGGAGGATGTATTCGGGTGAAGACCGATCCGATCCGGGTAGAGCCGATTCATATTACGATGGACGTGAATGTTCGGATTTCTCGGGAGTTGGAAAATTTCTTTGGGGATTTAGACGCGATGTCGGAGACGATGGAAACTACCGAGATGGAAAAGAATGGATCTCAGTCGGCACAGGATACGTCCTCTGCCACGCAGTCGGTTTTGCCTCAATCCCCAGGTGGTAAAGGAGATAAAGAGTAAAAAAGAGAGAGGGCTTATGAAACTGACAAGACGAGAAGCGATTCAGCGGTTCTTTTTCTTAGGCTTGATGCTTCCGGCTACTTTACAAGCGGCTGAAAGCATCCCAGAAGAACTGCGACAGATTAAAGAACGGATGAAAAAACGCCTTCCCTTGATTGAAAAGCTGAAGAAGGCTGGGAAGGTGGGAGAGAACAACCGCGGGTATTTGCATCCGATGGTCAAGCTTTCGAAAAAGGAACTGGAATTGGTGAAACAGGAGAATGCGGATCGGAAATATGTTTACACGTATCTGGCGAAGAAGGTCCATGTACCGGTAGAGAAGGTGGAAAAGCTGCGTGCGGAACAGATTCGGAAACGAGCGGCACCGGGAATCTGGCTCCAAGCCCCCGATGGCAAATGGTATAAAAAACCGCCGAAGAAATAAGAATTGGTAAAGAAAGTCTTTTATGTGGCCCCCTGGATATTTCCCATGGGGGATGTATGATTTCTATTGATTTTCTTCTATCCTATCATGGGGATCGACAGAATTTGTGATAAAGCCCGAAGAGGAAGAATGCAATGCCAAATCCAGTCACGATGGTGGCCCCGCTTGGGAAGTCTGCGAAGGCAGAAACAAGGAGGCCAATGAGGGTAACCACCAGTGCGATTCCCCAGGCCAGGAGGAGCTGTTTTCCGAATCCTTCGACGACCAGCCGCGCACAAGCCGCCGGAATAATTAAATAACTAAAGACCACCAACACCCCGGCCAAGGCGACCGACTCAGTCACCATCAGGGCAAAAGTAGTAAAAAATAGGATATCCCATCGGTAAACGCGATATCCGGCTCGTTCGGCGGCTTCTACATCTTGGGAAATCAATAGAAAGTGTCTTC
>CAZBKV010000321.1:0-3703 GCA_964492575.1 uncultured Verrucomicrobiota bacterium
TGGGCCGAAAGAACAATTTATGATCCAAGAGATTTATAGGCTTCCAGTCATAGCTCTGCAGAATTGAACGGGAAGGAACAAATGCGGCTTCGTTTTCCCACCGCCAAAAGTGCTGCTTTTTTGGCTCATCGGGAAGCAAGATGATTGATCGATGTCAATGTGCCCAATATGATGGATGTTCCTCAGAGCTGTTGGGCGAGGGTAAGAATCTTCTCTTTGGGACGAATCCCGACAGGAACCAGGGGGTTTCCGGCATAGATATGCCAGGGCCGCAGATCGTGGTGGACTACTGATCCGGCGGCTACGACGGCTCCTTCCCCAATCCGTACCCCTGGAAGCACTACCGCATTGGTAAAAATCACTGCATGAGATCCGATCTCCACAAACGAGCGTTCTACGGCTCGGTACTCTTTTGGGACCGTCGGATTTGTTAAACCCTTTCCGTCGACCACATCGGTCCCCGTAATCACCCGAACTCCAGCCCCGATCGATGCAAAGTCCCCAATCCAACAACGTCCTCCGCCGGAGATGGAGCAAGCAAAAGCCAAGTGAACATAGCGACCAAT
This sequence comes from uncultured Verrucomicrobiota bacterium, assembly GCA_964492575.1. GTDB lineage: Bacteria > Verrucomicrobiota > Verrucomicrobiia > Limisphaerales > CAZBKV01 > CAZBKV01. The sequence continues at coordinate 567 of CAZBKV010000321.1, forward strand.
CCGGACTTCTTCCCCGGCAAAGATCCAAACCCCTTCGTCTATTTGAGTATAGTCTCCGATCCAAATCCGCTCTGGGTGAACAAGGCGACAGCCTTGGAAGACTCGAACGCCCTGCCCACAGCCTGCCAGATGCTGTCTGAGGACTTCCTCCGGCAACAGTTTGCCCGGGCCAAGTTCTGGATAGGAATTGGAATTGGGAGGATGCATGGAATTTACTTTTGCGGATACAACAAAACTCGATCGTGGACTACAAGGAGAAGGTCCGGTTTCCCATCGTGTGTGACATCTTGAATCAAAGCCTCCCGTGGTTCGCCCCCCACCGATCCTCGCGTCGAGATCGGTCCGCTTGAGGAACGGGACGGTTCTTCAAACACCGGCCAACGTAAGACCGGTTTGAAATGCAGTGTTTCATCGACCCGGACGATATCCACAAAGTGTTTGTTTGTTTCCAAAAACACCAGCTCTTTCCGGCCATCCCCATCGAAATCTCCTACGACCACATCTTGGAGGAAAGGTTTCCGTAATGGAGGTTCATAATCGTCCAGTAAGCTCATATTCCATCGAGTCCCTTGTAAGGGCAACCAGGCGACTGACGAAAGGCCGACCAATAAAGCTACCGGTTGGTTCTTTGCCTGCAAATGCACTGCATATAGTGAACGAAATTGTAATTGTTTCGGCAACCGCAGGCTCCGGACGACGGACCAAACCCCGGTCTTCGGATCTTTGGTGCAAAAACTAAGCATGTTCATACCTTGATCCAACAGGACAACTCCCGCAGGCTGTTCCTTTGAGTCCACCGCTGGGATTGGTGCTGCCCCGGTAATTCGAGACTGACTGCTGGCACCATTGATTTGTTCCTGAGGCATTAGACTCCAACGCTTTCCTTGTCCCATTTTTTGAAGGGTCAAAGCCCGGACAAAATTCCGCTCTGTCAACAACAACTCTGGCTTGCCATCGCCGTTTAAGTCACCCACTGCAAACTGAGGGGCCCGCCCAGAAGACCCCGGTACGGATAACTCCAACTCCTCAAACTTCCCCGGCTCTGTTTGGCGTAGAATTCGTAACTTTTCATACGGTGTGACAAGAACCACATCTTTCAACCCATCCTGGTCCACATCATGAATCAAAAGCTGGCTGGGCGTTCCTCGGAATGAAGAGCTGAGTTGAGTCCGTCCCACGTGTCCTTGGGCATCGATCCAAACCAATGAACGTGAGCGGGTTTTGCTTTCTACTGCGGCAACGAGGACTGGAGGTTCTCCAGGTAGTAATTTCCCTACATCCATGGCCAAGGGACGTTCTTCCAATGGCCATGGTGTGGGGAACGTGATTCGGCCGTTCTTCTCAAACGTGCTGATTCCAATGAGACGCTCTTCTGTGCTCAGTAAAAACAGCTCCGGCCGACCGTCTTGATTCCAATCCGCAATCCGAATCGTGCTGATCCCCGCCAAGGATGGAAACCACTGGGGTAACCCCGGAAATCCGTCTTTGCCTTGCCGATACAATGCCAATCGGCTTCCTTCAGGATCTGAGGCCACCAAGTCTAAGTCTCCATCATGATCCAGATCCGCCCAGGCGATCCCACGGGAACTTTTTCCCGTCGGTTCCAATGGCAGGATGGAGACTTCTCCCCATCGAAGTCCATCTGTCAAGGATTCCCCTCTTTTTGCATCCATCTGGGTCAACTCCACCCGTCCGGAATGGAGACCGATACTGATCCATTCCATCGGCGGTTTCCCATCCAAATCCGCCACCTCAAATGCCCGAACCGAATGATACAGAATAAACTGTTCCGGGCCCAAAGAACCGTTTGGTTGTTGGAACCGAAAGCGGAACGGATCCTCCTGGTCCCCGACAAAGAAAAGCAAATCGTTCCGACCATCGCTGTTGACATCGCAGATCCGAAGAATCCCTTTGGCTCGAGAGACCGGAAGCCGTACCGGATCTTCCAATTGATGCTGGGCGTTTTGGTAAAGGAGATAGATCCCCTTCTCACTTAGCAGCACCAAATCGGTCCTTCCATCGCCGTTCAAATCCCCCGCATCCAGGGCATATGGTTCTGTGGATCCATCGGTGATCGGCCAACGTCGCGGAGATTGCCAAAGTAATCCTTTCTTCGGCTTGGCAAGAACGACTACTATCTCTTTCGGCACTCCATAATAGGCCAGATCCAAGTACCCATCGCTGTTAAAATCTCCTACACAAAGAGACGTAATACGCTTCTCAGAAGCCAGTGATTCGATCCGAAATCGGGCATCCGGAGGTAATTGGTTGATATCTTCTCCTACCGCAAGCTGAGGTTTGCTTTCTGAGTTTGCCTTCTTTCCGGTTTGATTGATCAGGAAGGTGATCTTGGAGTGGATATTGTCCACCACCACCAAATCCGTCAGCCCATCCTCATTAAAGTCCCCTGCTTGCAAGAGCATAATCCCATCCGCAATCGGGAAGATCTCCGGCCCGGTGAATTTGAGGGAATGGACCTTTTTTACCTTTTGGGCAGTCTGTCTTCTCGGCTTTGCCGATGGAGTCTTCGAAGAAGACGGCGTGCCTGCCACACACAACCCCACGCACAACAGCCATCCCAATCCACTGAACCACCGTACAGTTTTCATGGTTAATATTCTCCGTCGCCTTTCCATTCTTTTTGTTCGGCCGGAATCCGACTATGACGATCCCATTTTACCGTAAGGCCTCCCCCCAAGGCTAGCCGTTTCATTCTCCTAAAATCGATACGACAAGGGACCGACGTTCCCCATGCCGACGATGTTCCCAGAGGTAAATCCCCTGCCAGGTCCCTAAAGTCAATCGCCCCTCCAAAAAAGGAATCGAAAGGGTAACCTGAGTTAAAGCGGTCCGCACATGCGCCGGCATATCGTCCGGCCCTTCATAGCGATGCTGGAAGATCGGATTTCCATCCTGACAAAGGTGAGAAAAAAATCGCTCCAAGTCCTGCCGCACTTGAGGATCCGCATTTTCCTGGATCAATAAAGAAGCGGAAGTGTGGCGGAGGAGAAGATGAACAATCCCCTGTTGAAAACCGCTTCGCCGCACCACCGCCTGGATTTGATCTGTTATTTCATACAAACCCCGGCTATGGGTTTGTATAGCGATCTGCTCCGTGTAAAGTCGCAACATTTCCC